>JBDTMN010000016.1 GCA_039934295.1 Candidatus Taylorbacteria bacterium
CTGTCCCCTGTGGGATATATGCTAACATTGAACCGTTATCAACTAACGAGAGGCGCAGAGTGCAAAGATGGGTGGCCTTATACATCTAATTTACTAACTTACTAATTACTACTATACTACTCTCATGATTTCCCACCTCAAAGGCACGATCTCGTTCCGCAGTTCCGATTTTTTGGTTGTGGATGTCGCGGGAGTCGGGTATAAAGTGTTTGTGACGGAAGAAACTCTCGATAAGGTGAGCGCAATTGGAGACAGTCAGGTTCACATCTGGACGCATCTTACGGTGCGGGAGGATGCGCACGACCTTTATGGATTTCTCGAAAAAGAGGAGTTGGATTTTTTCGAACTATTAATTACAGTCTCCGGAATTGGTCCAAAAACTGCTCTCGCTATTTTAAATCTTACTCCGGTTGAAACGCTGGCTACCGCTATTGCATCAGGAGACGCGACACTGCTTTCAAAGTCCGCTGGCATTGGAGGCAAACGCGCCGAGAAAATTATTATCGAGCTCAAAGATAAATTTCTAACGGGTGTAAAAGAAGGCGATGGGGGAGCTCTCCGAGATCAGAATGACGCGATCGAGGCTCTCAAATCCTTGGGATACAGTGAAAAAGAGTCACGCGACGCGCTCAAAAAAATAAATAAAGAAATTGTGGGTACTGGGGAGAGGGTCAAGCAGGCTTTGAAACTCTTGGGAAAGTGAGGAATTGATTCAAGTTCATAAAAATAAGCCAAGCTAGATAAAATTACAACACACCCAATTGTCCAAAGCGTCTCTTTGGACAGGAGGGGCGATTGTAAAAAAACGACGTTGTGGGCTATGATTAGCCGATGGAATCTGTATTTCGACTTGGAAAAAAGTTGATTCCTCGCCCTTTTTTTAAGGCTGTTCAGCCCTACTATCATTTGTGCATGTCTTTTGTTGGAGCCGTGATTTACCGTTTCCCCTCACGCGAGATAAACGTAGTCGGTGTCACAGGGACAAAGGGAAAAACCTCCACTGCCGAAGTTGTGAATGCCATTTTAGAGGAAGCGGGATTCAAGACTGCTCTCGCGAGCACTCTTCGATTTAAAATTGACGAAGAGTCTAGACGCAACATGTTCAAAATGACGATGCCTGGGAGGTTTTTTATCCAGCGATTTTTACGCCAGGCGGTGAAAAAAAAATGCACCCACGCCGTGATTGAAATAACTTCTGAAGCGCAAGTGCAACGTCGCAATCGGTACATTTTTCTCGATGCGCTCATTTTTACAAACATTTCACCTGAACATATCGAATCTCACGGCTCGTACGAAAATTATTTGAATGCCAAACTCGAAATTGCGAAAAGTCTCGAGAACTCAAGGAAACCGAGGACAATTCTTGTCGTAAACCGCGACGACAAAGAATCGGCAAAATTTATGGCAGTCGAAGCAAAAGAGAAACTCGCATTTTCACTTACAGATGCGGAGCCGTGGAAGACGAGCGACGATGGAGGAGAGTTTACTTTCCGAGGAGTGCCGATAAAAACAAAGTTACCGGGTAAATTTAATATCTATAATATTTTGTCGGCATCCACATACGCTCTTTCGCAGAAAATCGAGCCATCGGTTATAAAAAAAGCAGTTGAAAATCTTGATCAAATTTTGGGAAGAGTTGAGAAAATAAGGTTGGATCCGAAGCACCCCTTGTTTTCGAGGCAGGATTTTTCTGTGGTCGTGGACTATGCTCATACGGGAGACTCGCTAAGGCAATTTTACGAAGTTTTTGGAGCGACGCGCAAAATTTGTATTTTAGGAAATACGGGCGGAGGCAGGGATACGTGGAAGCGGGGTGAGATGGCGCGAATTGCAGAAGAGCATTGCGACTCTATTATTTTGACCAACGAAGACCCATATGATGATGGCCCGATGAGCATTGTGAATGAAATGGCGAAAGCGATAACGAAGAAGCCCCTAAAAATCATTATTGACAGGCGAGAGGCGATACGAGAAGCGATTTCTCAAGCTCGAACAGGTGATTTTGTCTTAATTACCGGCAAAGGCACGGACCCTTTCATAATGGAGGCAAATGGTAAGAAAACTCCGTGGAGCGATGCGAAAGTTGCTAGGGAGGAATTGGAAAAGCGACTCTCACAATTCAAACTTTAGAAGTTACATTTTATGCTATCCGAGCATAAGACTGAAGTGAAGCGTCTCACGACAGTCCATAAAAAAATGCCGAAACTAGAAGTTTCGGCGACGCAATGAGATTCAATTTCTTCGGAGGAAATCCTCGTATGTTCCCTGAGGAAGCGACTTAATCAAGGCGAATACCACAGAGATAGCGGCAACGGATGGTACAAGATCGTCTTCGGTTTCAAGGATTACATCACCTTTGGAGTTTTTTTCTTCCCCTAGAGGAAGAAAACAGTTTTCATCGGCAACAATACTCGGCACAACATCTGAGGAAAGATGCCATGAGCTGATTTTCTTCGAATTTCTAATCAAGACAGGCTTAAAGTGTTTGAGAATCTCCCGCACGAAGCAGGTCAACGTATCAGCGATTATTTCAGTTGGTCTTGGCTCCTTACTTAGAATCATTGTTCGAAGATTGAATAGATTCTCTGGATTCACCGATATGTTGAGGGTGCGAGAAACTTCTACGAGGAAGCGTTTTTTGCTAAACCGTTGTGAAGAGTTCATGTTTTGCATAAGTTTTTCTATTTGGTCTATCATTAGAATACATCTAAAGTTATTTTCTTACAAAAGACAATTTGAGGTTCTAATAACTTTTGTGCTACCGTAAACAAATGCCAGAGTTGCCTGAAGTCGAGACAACGGTAAAAGGATTAAATGAAAGCGTGACTGGTCTCACGATTGTTGACACATGGACGGATTATGGGAGTTCATTTCACGCTGGGAAAGAAAACATTAAGAATAAGAATTATTTTCCGATATTTAGGCGCGAGGTTAAGGGAGAAAAGATTGTGGGGGCAAAGCGAAGAGGGAAAAATGTACTCATCCATCTTTCACATGGGAAAACGATTTTGATTCACATGAAGATGACCGGACACCTCCTGTACGGGGCGTACAGGAAAAATCCGAAATTCGAAGCACGAAATTCAAAAAAAGTTAAAAATATAAAGATAAACAATTACTGGGCTCACGAAAAATGGATACCAAATGAAGAAAATGAACTTCTGAGAGATTCGTTTAATAAATTTATTCATCTTGTTTTTACTCTTTCAAACAAGAAGCATCTGGCTTTTTCCGATATGAGAAAGTTTGGAAAAGTATCTCTGCTTCCGACCATAAAGCTTCAACATCTGCCCGAGATAAGCCACTTAGGACCGGAGCCATTGCTACCAGTCTTTACTTTACCGGTTTTTCGAATAGCGATTTTGAAGAAATCGAAGGGAAAAATAAAGCAGGTGCTTATGGACCAGTCTGTGATAGCGGGGATTGGGAATATCTATTCGGACGAAATATTATGGAAGTCCGGCGTTCATCCAAAATCAATTGTCACAAAAATTCGTCGACCGGTCTTGAATAAAATTTTTACTTCAATGAAGGAGATTCTCAAAAAAGGGATTGATTTCGGAGGGGATTCGATGTCGGACTATCGCAACCTCGTAGGCGAGCGAGGACGTTTTCAACATACTCACAACGCGTATCGGCTGACAGGAAAATCCTGCAAGAAGTCAGGTTGTAAAGGTAGAATCGAGAGAATGAAAATTGGCGGGCGTAGCGCTCACTTTTGCAATCGGCATCAAAAATTATATGTTTAGGATTTTAAAAAGAGCGATACCTGTGGCGACAGAAACATTCAGGGATTCTTTTTCTCCTTTCATCGGGATTTCGGCAATAATGTCGCACTGGTCTAATATATTTTGAGTGAGACCGTGTACCTCTTCGCCTACAATGAGCGCACAGTCTCCCGAGAGTGATACCGTCTTATAATCAACCGACCGTTTGTCTTGCTCGAGTGCGATGAGTGTCGTCGTCTTTCCTTTCAGTTCTTGTAAAAGCACCTCGATGTCGGGGGCAAAGGTCCAAGGAATAACTTTTTCCGCGCCGAGGGCGACTTTTGCAATGTCTTTTCGTTCTCTTTCAAATTGGTCAGTGGGAGTAGGGGTGTAGCCCGCAAGAAAGATGCGCGACACCCCCGCGGCGTCGGCGGTTCGAAAAATTGAGCCGACATTTCCGGCGCTTCGAATGTTGTAGAGGATGAGGGAGATCATGTGCGGAGTCTAAAGTGCGAAGTTGATTTTTCAACTAGAAAAATCATGTCGAAAGATTTTCAATAGCGTAGCTATTGTAAAATTTTCGACTTAAAGTGTAAAGTAAAAAAAGAAAAGACCATTCAGAGGAATGATCTCGAGCGGCTTCTCACGTCTTTGAAGGCAGAGAAGATAATTTTCGGAGAACGACCGGTGTTTTCCACAAAATGAGATAGACGCTCCCGCAAATGATGCACTTCACTGACCACGACTGCTCTGGAATCCCGATTTCCCGAAACAATTGACGCGTGCATTGACAGGGGCTAGGCGTTTTCAGTTCTTTTCCAGAGTGCAATTTTGGAGCGATGCAAACAGCGATTTGCGTGCTGTCACTGCCCGTTACTTGGACGGTGACTCGAGGGAATTGTCCTCGCAACTTTTCCCGGAGAAAAGTTGTCAAGCTTGTGTTGACCGAAGGCACTGAAGTTTTCATGCGTTTTGCTTTCTCAATTTGGTTTCTGCTGTTCCAAAATAAAGTATACCATTATTATGCCATGAACGGAAAAAGATAGCGGATTTCTGGTCGGCACTTCGCTGTCACGGAGGATAAGGAGCTCATCTCACTTCGTTCGTTTGTGCTCCCAGTAGGACGCTTCGCTATCTCACTCGTCCCTCGTAAGACTCGGGACTCTTTAGAAACCCACGGTTTCTAATTCCTCGAAGACTCGGTTTTCCTCCACGGAAAACTCCCGTTTCCCGACCCCTTCCCAGGTTCGATTCCTACTGTGATCAAAACTCACTTCGTTCGTTTGTGCTCCCAGTAGGAATCGAACCTACATCACAACCTCCGCAAGGTCGCATCCTATCCATTGAACGATGGGAGCAATTATTATTTTATTATCTATCTCTATCCACTCCGACGCTTCTCCGAGAAGGTCGGAGCCCCGACTTTGTTGCAAACGTCGGGGTTGAACGATGGGAGCAATAGTATGCAAGATAGCACAATACTGCTGTCATAGCATAATCTGCTATTTTAGATTCCGACTTTAAAACAGAATTTCTTTTGTTTCTACGAATTTAAGTACCGTTGATGGTAATTGGCCATAGTCTTTCAAATACTGTTCCTGCGCTCTTTCAACTAATCTTTTATACTCTAGACTCATTTTTTCAGCATCTTGCTTATTCTGTGCATCGATTTCGTCTCGTGTTGCCAGATAAAGAAGCTGAATTTTCAGCGCTTTATTGGGAACTGTGGAATATGAGCTGACGGAAGTATTTGAATCGGCAACAAAGTCAAAGCTAATCAAATTCTCTCCTATATTTAGGAATTGATTCTTTGTCTGTTGTGAGACGTAGCTCGAATAAATATCATCATTGTTATTCGCACCATAATCAACACTGATCTCATAGTTACCGGCATACTGAACAATAATTGGTACATTTATTTCCAACTTTCTGTATAGGGATACAGTAACTAGTTTTCCATTGATACCTTGACGCTCTGAAAACGGTTCTTTAAATTCAGTGGATACTGTTCCTATGCGAGCATATTTTTTATACTGCTCTTCACTTGCTTTTTCAGCTGTGATGCTATTTAATCCTTCATTCGAAACAGATTGCAAAGATTGATAAAAATTTGAAATGCCGAGTACAGAAGCTACGATTCCAACCAGAAGAAATAAGGCAGACAGTAACAATATAATTGTTCCTCGTTTATTATTTCTTGCTTCATTTTGCGCATCTGCTTCAAGTCGTTTGCCGATTTTGGATCCAAGATGATGACAAATGCCTGCGGTAAGTCCTACAATAGCGAGAGGGCCAAGAATAATGAACCACGCGGGAGTGAGTGCATTGTGGCTATCGGCTAACAAAGATATTCCAAATATTGCAAAGAAAATAGGAACGGTTAAAACTAATGAAGCAAAACCTAAAGCTAGACCGATAAGAAGGCCCGATATCTTGTATATCCTATTTATTTTCATAATTATTTAAACCTATCAACTTAAAACTTACAAATTTAAGATTAGAACCCCAGAAGTTCCATGAGCTTGAGATAAAGGGGCTCGCGGTGTTCCACTTCCGGAATGAAACCGGACAGAATGTAGCGCACTTCGTCCTGCGTCCTATCTTCGACGGGGACAATAATGTACGAGAGAAGCTTTTTCTTGGATTTTAATATCAGTTTTGAGCGAGGTCCGGGAATATCCTCAACAAAAAAAGATTCAAGAGAGATGTATGGGTAGAGCGTATCCTCGATGTACACTCCTTTTCCGTCAACTCGTAATTTTATTATGCGCGGATGACGGCGCGCAAAAAGAGTGACGGAAAAAGCCATGACAAGAAGCAAAATTCCAAGCAGGACATTTTTGAAAATAATCGCGGTAACAGAGAGAGCAACGGTGATAATCCAAAGAGACCAATACCAGTCACTCGTACGGAGGCGTGGCTCATACTCCGGTGCGTTCCAGGTAAGAGCAGTGAGAATTCTCGGCGAGCCGTAGCTATTTTGTTCTGTTGTTTCGTCCATAATTATGTATTTAAGATTGGAATTTCTGATTTATTTCGCAAAGACGAAAGCGTGATTTGGCCGATGACAAATAGGACAAGTGAGATAGTTGCGGAAATCATGCAGTAGAGACATATCGCGTGGATGACAAAAAACTGAAGATAGACGAGCCAAAGCGACACAAGAAAGGCCGGCACAACAATGTAGGAGGCTATTTTGAGCGTTCCTGTTTTTCTTGAATCGAAATAGATGATGCAAAAAATAATTAATGAGAGATAGTAGAGAGCTCCTACGAGGGCGAGGGGCACTCCGCCGATTTGCGAGTAAGAGCTGTTGGTAACTATATCGCATCCGCCGAATACCGAACAGGGGATGGGAGTTCCGAGATAATGCTCAACCGTAAGATAGGACGCGTCAATGAAGCCCGCAAAAGCGAACAGCGAGAAGAGCGCGACGAGGACGTTAAGGTTTTTTGGTGATTTCATCTTTGATGAGTTTCTTAAATTCATCGAAACTTTTTGGAGCGAGCTTCGTGTTGCCGAGGTAGAATGTAGGAGTAGAATTGACGCCGTAGGAATTGCCGCTCGCCATATCTTCATCAATTTTTACTCCGGTTTCTTTAGATTCGAAGTCTCTCTTGTATTCCCCTATGTTGAGTTTCAAGGTGGTTGCGTATTCGAGGAAAATATTTTTCGCGTCGCTTTTTCCGGTCCAATCATTCTGATGCTCATAAATGAGGTCGTGCATTTCAAAGAATTTTCCCTGCGCTCCTGCGGCTTCAGCGGCACGGGCCGCGAGGCGGGCGTTTGCATGTTGGGGAAGCGGATAGTTTCGGAATATCACTCGAAGGTCGTTTTTAAACTGACTTTCCAATTCCCTTAGAACGGGATGGTAGAGTCCGCATGCGGGGCACTCAAAGTCGCCATACTCGATAAGTGTTGTGGAAGCATTTGCATTGCCTCGAATCCAGTCAGTTCCAATCACCGAATCCGAAATATTGACTGGTGTGTCTTTTTCAGAACTAGGAGGATTATTCTTTACAATTCGGACGAGCCCAAAGAGTACTGCGCCGATGACAATGACCACCGAAATCCAAAGAACGACTCTGGATTTCGATTCCTTGATTTCGCCTTCTGCCCTTCTTGCAAGCTTCTCCTGCCTCTTTTGCTCGCGCCTCTCTTTTATTGTGAGGTCTTCATTGTTTTCCATATGGTGGAAGTATAGCAAAATTAATGTAATAATAAAAGATATTTACCCCATGGCAGAGCCCTGCCCGCTAGGAACACGAAGACTTGTTCCTAGCCGTGACGAAGTCACGGGGTATTCAACCTTTTGATACGACTTCGACTCGCGCTTCATGCCTGCATAAGAATGCAGTCGCGACGCCACTCGCTCGTCGTAATAAAAGAGCAATCATTAAACCAAGTAGTTATTATTCAACAAAGTCGCTTTAATTATTAAAATATATGGCTGATATAAATAAATCAAGGGCAGATGCAAAGTGGTGGCAAGAGGAACTCAGCATTCGTGAAGGTAAGGTAGGAGAAGCAAAACGAATGGTCGAGCAAAGAGAAAGAGAATTAGAGACCGCTGAACGAGAAGAAAGAAACCAAAAAAAAGGTGCTTAAAGACATGGATTATTTGGCGTTGTGCGGGATTTTGATTGTCGCTGACGAGAGAACGGGAGAGGAATTGGAAGCATTTTCTCGGGGCATGGAGCGTGATACAATACGGATGCTTATCAGTTAATCAAAACACATATGCGTGGAGAACATTAATTGAGGTAGAACGAATAGAGACGCAAGTCTCTATTGTTCTAAACGGAGGGCACTAATAACTGAATAACATATGACTGAATAACTAAAAATAGATCAGATTTTTCTTTTTCTCGCCATTCTGATATTAGTTATTCAGTCACTCAGTTAAAGTCACAAGTCAAATGAATGAGCCCAAATCAATCTATGCTACCGTGGAGTGCCCCTATTGTGGCAACAGTCCGACGAATCATTTTTTAGCACATGCGAACAATACGGTTTTTATTGCATGGAACAAAGTATTGGAAAAAACATTTCTTAAGGATTTAGATGGAGACACCTTCCCAAAATTATTTGACCCTTTTTTTTCTCGGCTTGAAAAAAGTATATTCTCCACGCTCTGTTTTTTTAAGGTTGCGCGTTTTCATTCAAACATCGACGGAGCGGCAGATTTGCGCTCCCGCATGATTTGGCTTGAGGCCATAAAACGCGAAATCCCTATGGAGCAGTTTGTTATTTTAGGAAAAGCTACCGATTGGTATAGAGCAAAAGTGCAGGGCGTGTGGCGGTATTTTGTAAGCATCCCTATCCCTCCTCGGTTTCCGAGTGAGGGCAATTTCTGGATTGACGACAAACATATTCTCAAAGAAAAATTGATGGCGGGAGGCATTCCTGTGCCCCGCTCGGAAACGGCGACAAGCGAAAAATCCGCTCTCTCCATTTTTGTGAAATGGCAGAAGCCTCTCATGGTGAAACCGCGCTCCGGTTCGCGCGGTCGTCACACTACCACTTACATATTGAACAGGGAGGATTTTCTCTTGGGCTTTAAGCGAGCGCAGAAACTTGGTCATTTCGTTCAGGTTGAGGAACATTTGGCGGGCAATGTGTGCAGGGCGACCATAGTAGATGGAGTTTTGCGAGGTTTTTTGAAAGCCGAGTCTCCGAGGGTAATCGGAGACGGAATTTACACCATTAGCGAGCTTATCGAGGAAAAAAATAAAAATAAGCCGGACAAAATCGGCGATGTGATTGTTAAAGTTGAGCTTGTTGAATTTGTGCGTAGGCAGGGATATGAGCTTTCCGATATTTTAGCGAAGGGGAAGACGTTGCCCCTGCTTTCCCGAACAGGCCGTCTGTTCGGAGGAAGGACAAAAGAAATGGCGAAGGAAGCGCATCCCAAACTTAAAGATTATTTAGAGAAGGCATCGAAAATAATCGGCACACCCCTCGTCGGTTTTGACCTCATCATCGAAAATCCCGAAAGTGACCCAGACGGCGCTCGATGGGGAATTATTGAAGCAAACAGTCTGCCCTTCATTGACCTCCACGAGTTCGCTCTAGAAGGCGCTCCGGCAAACATTGCCTCTTACATTTGGGATTTGTGGCCATAATCACTCAATAAACATATAGTCGTAATGCACGACTGTACGACCGCCTTTTACGCCAGCTAATTCTTTCACTTTCATGGAGTCGAGGGCGCTCACTCCAAATCCGATTTTTTGGTTGCTCATATTTCGAATTTCTACAACGTCGTCTTTTTTGAAATCGCCTTTGATGTGAATTACGCCAATCGGAAGGAGACTCATAGCTTTTTCCTTTGCAATTAACATATCTTCAGCACATTTGTTCACTATAATTGCTCCCATAGTGAGTCCTTCCGAGTATGCCAAACGGCGTTTTACTCCGCTCGTTTTTCTAAGGGGGATAAATTTTGTACCGATTGGTTTGCCGTGCATTATGTCAGTGAGAACATTTTCTTTTTTGCCGTGAGCAATGTGTACAGCAACTCCTGAAGAAATAAGTTTCTTTGCAACAGCGAATTTGGTCATCATGCCACCACGTCCTACATTTGTCTTTTCTCCTGTAATATGTTTTTCGCAAGTAGCGAGATTTTTGAAGTTTATCTCTGGAATGATTTTTGAAGACGGGTCGGAAGGGGAGCCATCCATCACACCCTCTACACTGGTGAGAATTATTACTGCGTCTACTACGAGCTGTGCCGCAACAAGACCAGCTAATTCATCGTTATCGGTAAAGACGAGTTCTTTAATGGCAACTACATCATTTTCATTTACCACCGGTACTATGTCCTCTCGAAGTAAATTCAAGAAACAATGATGCATGTTTTGGTAATGACTGCGGTCTCGAAAGTCTTCTTTGGTAACCAGCACTTGGGCGCAGAGAAGACCACACTTTCCGAAAAGTTTCGAGTATGTTTCCATCAGTTTCACTTGACCCAATGCCGCGAACACCTGTTTGTTTCCAACTGTTTCTGAATTCATTCCTGATTTTAAAAGACTTCGGCCAGATCCGACGGCTCCTGATGTTACAAGCACGGTTTCAACCCCACTCTTTTTTAGGGAAGAAATTTGGTTCACAATGTTTTCCAAAACGGATTCATCTATCGTGCCGTCTTCTTTTGAAAGTACCTTCGTTCCTATTTTTACGATAATGCGTTGGTACATGGGTAGGTGTAAGGTGTTAGGTTCTAGGTGTAAGTTGGGAAAAAAGGTGACCTATGTCAAGGACGGTCCTTGCCGAAGGCGGATTAATTGACCTTGTATTCCTTTAATTCGCTACTTATATCCTCTGAAGAGTTATCATGGTCAACATTATAAGTTTTTGATTTCACTCCCCCTACTGTAGGGAAAAACCATAATGTACTTTTATTAACCCCATTTATTTTTTCTAATCTGAAACTGTTATCAAAATTTCCTGCTGGCACTGTAACATTTTCAACCCCTGCAACTGGATACTCTATTGAGAGGTCTGGAAAAGCCTTCCAACCTTTACCTTGGGTTAATGGAAAATCATAAATAAGAGGGGCATTTTTCACGATGTCACTTATGGTAGTATCTTCAACGGGTTTATTTATAGTTACCGTAAAAGTGCTTGCGCTAGTAACATAAATCGTGTTATCAACCAGAATGTAATATTGAGTTACAGAAAATCCTTTATAACTTGTCCTCTCAATTTTATAGACTTTATACCCATCCTTTGTCGCTGTTGATGAGACAACCTTTGTGGTTGAGACAAAATCAATATTTTTGACATTATTATTTTCATCGGTCGTAACAATATGTTGATTATATGTCCAATAATTTCCCTCTTTAAGCGGAAAATATTTTTGCATATCAAAATCTATTGGAATATTTTGTGTAACCGTACCCCCATTATTGACATTAGTTTCAACCGCTTGTTTTTCAAGAGCAACATTGCCATTCAAGACAGCACGAAGTGTAAAAAATGCCAGTGAAACGGTTGGCAGAAAATTTATTAAGCAGAACAAAATTGCCAACAGAGCCTTGATTTTATGTTGCCTAAAACCCATTACAGAAAAAACAATCCCGATAATTCCTACTGGTATAAATAAAATTATGGATAATATTTTCAGCCAATAAAATAGCGAGTATGGTGTTGTGGGAACTCCAAATAGTATGAACCACGGGAGAAAGGTAATTAACGCTATATAAAAAGCTATTTTTGCTTTGTTGTTTTGATTAGACTGTTCTGATTGACTTAAATTAGCATTTGGCATTGTGTTGCTCTCGATGTCAGAAAACGCAGTATCTGTATCAGCCTGTGTCCAGCCACCGCCTTGCATGAGGGTAGCAGTGATTTGTTCTTTCGTCTTACCCTGTGCGAGTTCGCTTTTTATATAGTTGTATAGTCCGAGGTCGGTCATACAGGTATTATCTAACGGATGAGTTTAACTGTCTATAAACAAATCCCTGTCCGCAGCATGGCAATAATTAGAATTTATTCATAAAAGTTCCGAAAAATCCTTATATTATTTGGTTCTGAAACCATTTTCGAAAATATGCGGAGGAGGTGAGATTCGAACTCACGAACGAGTTTCCCCGTTAATAGTTTTCAAGACTATCTCCTTAAACCACTCGGACACTCCTCCTTTTACAAATTTATTAAACTATGTCAACAATCTATTCAATCGGGACATATGCTTTGGATTGCTCGTCCCAATTGTTTTGAAATATTGCCATATTTTCTTTTTATCTTCAACTTGAACTGATTTTCCCTTCCGGCGTAATTTAGGATTCAGTCGAAAACTATTCATAATTTTTATTACTGATCTAGCTAAATGAGGTGATGCTGTCGTAAAATTCAATCTCGCATAAGCATACTTTCTACCCTTTATTGTATGAACTTCATGAAATACGCAACCATCTGTATCAATTAGGCCCCGCAGACATGCTTTTCGGTACTCTTTTTTTTTCATAATCCAATTCGGTATATCTAAGTTTTGAGAAAGTTTATTTCCTTTCTTTAGTCCAAGGGTATTTGTTAAATATGATACTAGTTTTGTTCTTGAAACATATATATCTATACCTTTTGAGTTTTCTCTACTTGTCATTCCTGGGGTTATTTTGAAAAGTTTATATATGAGCTGGCATACAAACTTTACATATTCAGCATCAGTTTCTGCATTGAGACTGATTCTAATTTGATAAGTTTGAATACCGCCGTCTCCAATCATAATGCCAAAAAACTCTGCCAGTTCTTTAGACATTCTCGGACTTTTAAATGATTTTGTTATTCCAATAATTTTACTCTTATTTTTACCCTCTTGCTCCCACCATTTTTTCCATTGAGTTTTTCGATATTCATTATCTATACCTATAGTTCCATATTTTTTGTACCTAGCTATACCACCTAGTGATGCCCCAATTTTTGCATACCAATATTTTTCCTTGATAATGATATCTTTTGGATGATTTGTTTTAGATAGGGAACATAAAGTATCTAGCGCAGAATAGGTCATTAAATTCTTTTCTCTCACCCAGTCTGTAAATGATCTGGGACTTAAAGAGAGTAAAGAGGCAAGCTGAACTTGTGAAAGTTTGAGTTTACTCAAAACATCTTTCAAAAATTTCTTTTGACTTCCTTTTGGGAATAAAACTCTGTTTCCTATATTTTCAATAAGCCTTTCTGCCATACCTCTATTGTACCATGAATTGATCTCAAATAGACTTAAATATATGCGTTACATGGGAATCGACTATGGCTCAAAGCGGGTGGGAATTGCGCTTTCGGATGAAGGATTGCAGTTTGCATTGCCAAAGGTGGTTTTGCCGAACGATTACAAATTGATCGAGAGAGTTAAACGACTCTGTGACGAGAGTGCTGTTTCTCTGATTGTTCTCGGAGAATCTAAAAATTATAAGGGTGAGGACAATGCAATTATGGAAAGCATTACAGCGTTTATGAAAGAAGTTAAAGGCATGACGGGACTTCAGGTGGTTCTTGAACCTGAATTTATGACGAGCGCGGAGGCTGGGAGGACGGAGTTTCGACGACCGGATAGCTCGGAGGGGGATCGGCTTACCCGAGGAAAGAAAGAAAAAAACGATATGCTCGATGCTTCGGCGGCGGCTCTGATTTTAAAAAGCTATCTTGAGAGAATTAAGAATTAGAAATTACGAATTACGAATGAATTGATGAAAGAAAATATTATTCAAAATTATCGAGAGATAATTTTGACTGACGTCAGAGGATGATTTCGGGTTATCCACAAAATCGAATTGACCCTGTATTACAGTGTGTTACACTTACGTCATGAGAACAGTTATCAATATATCTCTCCCTAAGGAGCTTAAAAAGGAAGTGGAAAGCGCCGTGAAGCGCGATCGCTATGCCTCAAAAAGCGAATTTTTTCGAGATCTTTTGCGTATGTGGAAGGATGATCAATTGCTAAAGGATTTGAAAGAAAGTCAGAGAGAATTTGCCCAAGGGAAAGGAAAAGTTCTCAAATCTCTAAAAGACCTCGGCTAATGTGATTATCGAATATTCCCCAAAATTTGCTCGAATGCATAGAAAACTTTCAAAGGAGATGAAAGAATACTCTGAAAGACAGGTCTCTATTCTCAAGAAAAATCCTTTCGATAGTCGTCTAAAAACTCACAAGCTTTCGGGAAAATTTGAGAATTATTTTGCATTCTCGATCGGATTCAAGTATAGAATTATATTTTCTTTCGAAACCAAAAAAATTATTCGACTGCACGCCATAGGCGATCATGATATCTATAAATAGTTTATGATTACGTTTGAAGATTTTAAGAAGGTGGAAATAAAAGTGGGAAAGATACTTGCAATCGAGAAGATTCCGGACACAGAAAAACTCCTGAAGCTCAAGGTTGATTTTGGGCTAAAACAATTTTCATCCGAAAATCGTTCGCCCGAAAATTCTGTTAACCAGAATTTTTTAGGGCTAAAACCCGCGGCCGCAACGGCCGCGGGTTCTCCTAGCCCGGCGCCAGTTGCTTCCGAATTAGGGGAGGAAACTCTCGATATTCGCCAGATTGTTTCAGGTATCGCGCTTTATTTTCCCGACCCGCAGGTACTTCTCGGGAAAAAATGCATGTTTGTCACGAATTTGGAACCCCGAGTCATTAAAAGATTTGAAAGCAATGGTATGCTCTTTGCTGTCTCAACGGACGACGGAAAATTTTCACTTTTAGAGCCGAGCGGGGATATTCCGGAAGGAACGACTGCGAAGTAACTTAACACAGAACACACACGGACGAAGCACACGGAAAGGCACAGAAGTTCCGCCTCAGTTCCGAGTTCTTAGTTCGAGTTTGTTCAGTGATAAATATGTTTCATTTTCTCGATCCAATTTTTCTCATTAAAACGCTGGGGCTTGTGGGTGTTATCGCCATCGTTTTTGCCGAGTCAGGACTATTTTTCGGTTTCTTTTTTCCCGGCGATTCGCTTCTCTTTACTGCAGGTTTTCTAGCGTCACAGGGGTATTTTCCGATAGCATATCTCGCAATTGGGAGCGCATTTGCCGCAATTTTAGGCGACAGTGTCGGGTACGCTTTCGGCAAACACGTTGGACCCAAAATTTTTACCCGGGAAGACTCGTTTTTTTTCCACAAGAAACATGTTGAGAGAACAAGGATTTTTTATGAGAATCACGGAAACAAAACTATCATTCTCGCGCGGTTTATTCCAATCGTCCGAACCTTCGCACCAATTTTGGCAGGGGTAGCTCGGATGAACTATTCTCGCTTTCTCTTTTACAATATTGCGGGTGGATTGTGCTGGTCTTTCGGCATGAGTTTTTTGGGGTTCTATCTGGGGAGGAGAGTGCCTCACATTGACCGCTTTATCCTCCCGATAATAGTCCTCATTATCGCTGTGTCATTCTTTCCAATTGTCATTGAATTGGTAAAGGCACGGAGAAAAAAAGATTAGTGAAGTAAATTGGAGGATTATCCCTCTTTATACAAAATCCTATATACGGTATACTTAAACGTATGTCCTCTTTCTCTCAATCCCAAAAAATATTTTTTTCGGAATCTTTTCCACCACCTCAATTTTTAAACATGCCCCGAATGGGACTCGACATCTCTTCTCACTCGGTTCGGTTCATGGAAATGCAAAGAACAAAAAACGGTCTTCGGCCCGGGCGTTACGGGGAAAGGAAAATTCCCGAAGGCGCAAGTTATTCCGAAGAAGTTCAGACAAATAAGGAACTAAAAGAAGCACTCATCTCGCTTAAACAGGAGTACAAGCTCAAATTCGTGAACGTTTCTCTGCCTGAAGAAAAAGCCTATCTTTTTCAAACTGCCCTCCCAGCCTTGAATGAATCCGATATTCGCGGGAGCATCGAGTTATCGCTCGAAGAAAATGTTCCGATTTCCGGCGCGGAAGCAGTGTTTGACTATTCGGTCATAGAGGAAGTGAGTTCGAAAGAAAACGCGAAAACGGAGAAAGGTATCGCCGTATCTGTGATACCGCGCAAAGTGGTAGAAGGCTTCAGCGAACTTTTTGGAAGTTTGGGTCTGGTGCCTCTTTCCTTCGAGCTTGCCGCAGAAGCCATAGCCAGGGCAATCGTTCCGAGAGGTGACGGGAAAACGTACATGATTGTCAATTTAGGGGAGAAAAAAACGGGAATCTACGTCGTGTGCAAAGGAATCGTTTTTTTTACAACCACTCTTAGCTTTGGAGGGGAGGCATTGACGTCGGGTATCGAGAAACTTTTCAATGTTTCAAATGAAGAAGCGATTAAAATAAAAAAAGGCAAGGACTTTATCAAGACTAAGGAGAACATGAAGCTCTTTTTTTCGCTTCTGAACCCCATTTCCTCCCTGCGGGACGAAATTAACCGGCTCTACATTTACTGGAACACACATAAGAATCAAAAAGGTGAAGAAAATCCACCGATTCAAAAAATTATTCTCTGTGGAGCGGATTCGAATCTGCACGGCTTTGACGAGTATCTCGCGATTACTCTCAAAATCGAATGCGAGGTGGCAAATGTGTGGACCAATCTTTTCTCATTTGAAGAATATATCCCCGAGCTTTCTTTTGCGGATTCTTTGAATTATCCGACAGCGATAGGACTAGCAATGGTCTCGTAAGACCAGATTTCAATGCACAATCTACTACTTGAAAAAAATAAAAGAGATATTGAAAGGGAATACTGGTTCCGTCTCACCATCATATTTCTTTTTCTGTTGTCCGTTTTGGGTGTCATTCTCTTTATTGCGCTCATTCCGTCGTACATTTTTGCCGGTTTGCAAGAGAAGTCGGCGCTTGAGAAAAAGCAGACTGGGGAGCAGTCGGCCGTTAGTGTGGAAAGCCGAAATCTAGATTTGTTGTTCAAAGAAACCACGAATAGAATAGCAGAGCTCGGGGGAGAAGGTTCGAGTCTATCATTGCATGAGATTATTGCGTTGATTTTGAAGCACAAGAATTCGAGCATTCGAATTGAGGGTTTCACCTTTGAACCTGAAAAAGACAAAACGCGTGCCCTCTCTCTTCAGGGTATCGCGGCATCCCGCGATAGTCTTGTGTCGTTTCGAAATGACCTAGGGCAAGAAAAGGACTGGCAAGTAAGTTTGCCCGATTCCAATTTTGCCAAACAGAGCCAAATAGATTTCAATCTCGAACTTATCATTCCCGTTCGTTGATACTCATGAACATGAAAAAATTTTCAAGCACAAAACAAATAGGGGTCGTGGCGATTCTCCTCAATATCGCAATTTTTTCAGCTTGCGTGATTCTTTTCCTCAATATCCAGAAAAAAAAGCAGGTCATTTTGGCCGTTGCGCAGGAGCAGAGTTTGCAGTCGTTGCAAGAATCAAATTATCTTTCTTTTAAAAAAACTATGGAGAACACCAAGACGGACCGGGAGAAACTCGATTCATTTTTTGTGGGAGGAGACGGAGTGGTACCCTTTATCGAACTTGTTGAAGGGCAAGGGAGGCTAAGCGGGGCGACCACCTCCATTACTTCGGTAGGAACGGTAAAGAGCGCCTCTGCGTCGTCATCGATTGAAGTGCTCAATCTCCAAGTCGAAGCCGCGGCGGGATGGAAAAGCTTGTACCACTTTCTCTCACTTCTCGAAAATCTGCCCTATAGAATAGCGCTTGCAAATGTCGCAATGAAAACGGATCAGGGAGGAAAGAAGGGATACTGGGAAGCCAGTTTTGTCCTTAAGGTTCTCAAATTAAAAGGAGGTCCATAGCGAACAGTGGCAATTATTATGAAATTCTCTTTCAAAAAAAAGAAGGCCGCATCCAACAAGAAAAAAATTCCTATCTTTTTCTCTTTCTGGAAAAATCCGTATCACGATTGGAAAATTTTGCTGATTGTAAGTGCTGTCCTTTTTTTAGCGGTTCTCTCTTTAAGCATCTATCTTTTTGCGGGCGTTCTCAAGGGTGATTTATCTTCGGTTCCTCTCCAGGAAGAGGCGACGCCCAAAACATTTAAACAGGAAGTATTGAAGGGAATTATTTCCGATTTTGATGCCAGAGCGATAAAACTCAATGAATTAAGGGCTCAACGAATCGATATTGCCGACCCCTCGCTTTGACGAGAGAGCTTAAAGTTGTTAGGTTTTAGCTACTAACGTAAAGACATAGTAAGAAAGCTCCCGGTCCGACGCGTTTAAAAAACGGTCGGAGTCCCTACCTCCGGCACTCCAAGTGCTCGGAGCGTCGGGGGGGTAAGGAGTGTTGAGGTTCGTTTAAAAGATTGAATCATAAGCTCCCGTAGTTCAATGGATAGAACAGCGGACTTCTAAGCCGTTGATGCAAGTTCGATTCTTGCCGGGAGCACAATGAACGAAGTGAATTGGGTCACGGCAAGAATCGAACTTGGGAAGGGGTCGGGTGAGAAGCTCTGGGAGAGCTTCGCAAGACCTTGAGTATTCCGTCTTCGGAAAGCGAAAGGTGTATAGTTTCTGTAAGAAAACGGGAGTTTCCCGTGGAGGTGAGAAGCGAAAACTTGGAGCTTCGCAAGACCTTTTGAGACAATTTCTGAATTGTCCAAAAGGTGTACTGTTCCTGTAAGGAAAACCGAGTCTTCGAGGAATTAGAAACCGTGGGTGAGCTTGTGCGGGGCACAAGTGCAAGACCTTGAACGTTTTGTTTCAAAATGTGAAAGGTGTACAGAACCTGTAAGGTTTCTAAAGAGTCCCGAGTCTTACGAGGGACGAGTGAGATAGCGAAGCGTCTTGCCGGGAGCACAATGAACGAAGTGAATTGGGTCACGGCAAGAATCGAAGCCCGATTGAGCATTTTTTCGAGTTTACTTCAAACGAAAAAAAATCCAATCGGGGCACTGAACATGTAATGTTCGATTCTTGCCGAGAGTACACAAAACAAAACCGTCCGCCTTAGGCGGACGGTTTTGTTCGTGCGCGGTGCATGACTCGTCCAAGGTTATTTTTCTCCTGAAAAAATTTGTTACCCCAACTCGGCTCGTCGGCTCCCTTCCCACTAATGCTCCGCGTTAGAGTCCGAAGGGTTTTCGATATTTTTCATTTCTATTATAGTGGTTTAGTAGTTGCGAAACTATGCAACTCTAGTTATACTAAGGTATACCCTTTTTTTATTGAAGCAAAGGGGATTAACAATAACAGCGCAATCACTATGGATACATACAAAAAGAATTGGTTTAAGTTTGTTGTCGGTTTTATTGCATGTCTCCTTATTCGGCTCATTCCGTTTCGCGCGCCAAATATTGAGCCAGTGCTTGCGACTCAAATGCCATTTTCCAAAGCATACGGGGCATTTGCCGGTTTTCTTTTTGCCTTTTTAAACATCGCTCTCTTTGACTTCATAACTGGCAAATTAGGAATATGGACACTACTGACTGCCTCAACCTATGGCGTCCTAGGTTTTTGGTCGGCTTACTATTTTAAAAAACACAAAGCCAATAGAGCAAATTATGTTCGATTTGCAATTCTCGGAACTCTTTTTTTTGATGCAGTAACCGGTCTTTCTATAGGTCCACTATTTTTCCATCAGTCATTTATGGAGGCGTTCATCGGCCAGATTCCATTCACAGGACTTCATCTCGTAGGCAACATATCATTTGCGATTGTATTGAGCCCTGCGCTTTATAGATTTGTCGTTGAAAATAAAAGGCTAGAAACAGCGTCGATTGTTAACATTTTTAATTTTAAAAGAATTTGAATACTATGAAAAATAAAAAAAAGTTCACAGCACTTACAAGAATACAAAAACGCGACGGAACAGTCGTTCCTTTTGACGAGAAGCGCATTCATCGCGCCATTTTACGGGCGATGAATGCAATTGGGGAAGGGAGCGAGTCCGACGCTCTTATGGTTATGCATAAGGTACTTGAGGCACTTATCCTTCTTAAAAAAGAGCGACAAAAGGAAAAAAGGGAGAAACATTTCCTCCCTTCCGTCGAAACGATTCAAGATATTGTAGAAAATGAACTCATCGCATCCAATTTTACTCAAACGGCCAAGTCATATATTCTCTACCGAAAAAAGCGCGCCATAGTGCGAGAGAAAGTTGGTTTTGTGCCAGAAAAAGTGAAAGAGCTCGTAACTCAAAGCAAAAAATATTTTAGGAATCCACTTGCCGAGTTTGTTTATTACCGAACGTACGCGAACTGGATTTCTGAAGAAGGGCGACGCGAAACATGGATTGAAACAGTCGATCGTTATATGGGTTTTATGCGCGAAAATATGAACGGAAAATTAACTGAAAATGAATACAACGAGATTCGCGAATCGATTCTCAATCAGGAAACGATGCCGTCAATGCGCTTGCTTCAATTTTCAGGAAAGGCGGCGCGCCGAACAAATGCGTGCGCCTATAATTGTTCATTCATTGCTCCAAAATGCTTTCAAGATTTTGCCGAGATTATGTACATCTCTATGTGTGGCACTGGTGTCGGCTGGTCGGTTGAGAGCGAAAATATCCAAGCCTTGCCACAAATCAAAAAACAAACGGGTAAAAATTTTCCTTTGTACATTATTCCCGACAGTAAAGAGGGTTGGGCTGATGCTTTTGCTTTTGGTCTTACACAATGGTTTGAAGGTAACGATGTTGCGTTTGATTATTCACTTATCCGTCCGGCAGGTTCTCGACTCAAAACAATGGGAGGAAAAAGCTCCGGACCTGCACCTCTCCGTTCTCTTATTGAATTTTCTCGCGAGCGGGTATTGCGCAAACAAGGCAGGCACCTTACCAATCTTGATGCTCACGATATTATTTGCAAAATCGGGGAGTGTGTAGTGGCCGGAGGTGTCAGGCGCAGCGCCATGATTTCTCTTTCTGACTTGGATGATGAAGCCATTCGAGATTCAAAGAAGGGCCAGTTTTACATCACGGAAGGACAAAGAATGCTCGCTAATAATTCCGCGGTGTACAACTCTAAACCGACGACTCCAGAATTTCTGGATGAATGGACGGCGCTCGTGAAAAGCGGTTCGGGCGAGAGAGGGATTTTTAACAGAGGAGGGCTTGTAAAAACATTGCCGAAACGGCGATTGAAACAATTTAAAAATACTAAGTCACCATCGTGGGGGACTAACCCTTGCGGTGAAATAATCCTTCAATCAAAACAGTTTTGCAATTTAAGTGAAGTTGTTGCACGTGCGGACGATACAGAAGAATCGCTTCTCAAAAAAATACGCATAGCGACTATCATAGGAACATACCAGTCAACACTTACTTACTTTCCTTACCTCTCAAAAGAATGGAAGAAGAATTGCGAAAAAGAACGGTTGCTCGGAGTTTCCATCACTGGTCAGTGGGACTGTGAAATTGTTCGAAACGGAAAGATGCTAGAAAAAATGAAAGCACTGTCTCTAGAAATAAATAGGAAATACGCAAAGCGTTTTGGTGTCGGTCAGTCTACATGCATTACGTGCGTAAAACCATCGGGGACAGTTTCCCAGACAGTTGATTGCTCATCCGGAATGCATCCGCGCCACGCGCCATACTATATCCGCCGTGTTCGCATTTCAGCAACTGACGCTCTGTTCAAGATGCTCAAAGACCAAGGCGTGCCGTATTTACCGGAGGTGGGTCAAACACATGAGAATGCTTCAACGTATGTGTTTGAATTTCCAGTAAAAGCGCCAGATGGAGCAATTTGTAAAGATGACGTGAGCGCGCTTAAACAGCTTGAACATTGGAAAATAGTTAAAGAACATTTCACGGAACATAACCCATCAGTGACTATTTCAGTTGGTGATGATGAGTGGATCAGTGTCGCTCATTGGATATACGAAAATTGGGATTTAGTCGGCGGTCTCTCATTCTTGCCACGTTCAAATCATGTCTACGAGCTTGCTCCATATGAGACGATTACAAAAGAAAGGTATGATGAAATGCTAAAAAAAGTAGATTCATTGGATTTTTCAAAAATAGTTACTTATGAGACTGATGACGAAACGGAAGTAAAGCGAGAACTCGCCTGCGTTGGTGGTCTTTGCGAAGTCTGAAATTATGTTATATACAAGAAAAGGGGACAAAGGAACAACGAGACTTTTTGACTGTCCGAACGGCATGCGCATGAGCAAATCTGAAATTGTTTTTGAGGCGCTTGGAACACTTGATGAACTTAACTCTTCGATTGGGTATGCCAAAGCGCTCTCTAAAAAAGGAAGCACTACAGTCTCTATTGAGACAAAAAAAGTATCCTACGAAGCGATTCTTGAAAAACTGCAACAAAACTTGTTTTGCATACAAGCAGAACTTGCTGGAGCAAAGACAAGTCTTACAAAAGAACATATTACATTCCTCGAACAAGTTATTTACGAAATAGAAACTGTCTTGCCGCCAATTACTTCGTTTAAAATTGCCGGCGGGGGAGATACCGGCGCTTATTTGGATATTACCCGAACAATTGCGAGGAGAGCGGAGAGACTCGTTGTGACTGTGCGAGATAAAAAGGGAAATAAAGTGAGCGATTTGAGTATTCAATTTCTCAACCGTCTTTCAAGTGTGTTGTACGCGTTGGCTCGGTTTGCCAATTACCAAGAGGGGTATAGAGAGGCAGGGCCACATTATCGTTGATTGCTTTTAAAGTCTGATTGTTGCATACTTTAGAAACTATGAAGATTAAACGACCACTTCCACGAATCGCTTATGAAAACAATGCAGAAATATACAAAATTTTGGCGAATTCAAAGCGTCTTGAAATCTTGAATCTTCTTCGTGAGCAAGAAATGTCAGTTGAAGACCTCATAAAAACATTGGGAATTGCAAAAGCAAATGTGTCTCAACATTTGGCATTACTTCGGCATGCAAAGTTGGTGACAGTACGACGCGACGGATTGAATGGATTTTATAATATTATTGACCCTCGTATTGTCGAACCATGTCGGATTCTCCATGAGCTTTCTTTGAAATAATCTTTCGGGCTCCGAGTCCTGACGAAAGTCCTCCCAGCACTTTCTCAGCGTCGACAAAAAATTACAGGGGAATTTTTTGTGCGCG
>JBDTMN010000017.1 GCA_039934295.1 Candidatus Taylorbacteria bacterium
CACTTGTAACAGCCAACGAGGGTTGCGTTCGTTACCCCACTTAAGGGAACAATTCCTTAACTTCCTAAATTTCTTTAGAAACCAGACTATACCTTCACCCTTTCCGCGCTAGCGGATTAGGGGATCAGCGTGTTAGCTATCTGTATTAAAGATAACTCCAATCTTATTCTGATTGAGTCGTTACAGGGTTTGGGAGCTTGTATTGCATACTAGGAATAATATAAGGCGTTATGAGTGAATAAAATATTGAATGAGATTTTTTTCGAATAACCATTTTTTCGTTCTTACCTATTACTGTCTCGATTCCATATTGTCTCAATAACACGTTCTGCATATACTCTTTATATTTTCCTTTAAAACTTTCTGTCGAAATTAGACTTTTCTTTCCTGTCCAACAACCATCATCCATATACCATACTGCTAGCGACAAAGGACTGACTCGCAAATCTTTGGGAAAGATTTTTGTTCTCTCCTCATAGAAAATTGTTCGCCAAGGCCTAAAGAATTGTCGAAGTAGAAAAAATATCGATTGATATTCTCTTCCTGTAGTAGCAAGTCTATGAATTATTTCTCTTGGTCGTGCTCCGTAACATAAAGAACATAATTCTTTATGTTTCCATTCAACATATTCTTTTTGCTTTGTTGAATGTTCAATGCGTATTTTTCCTAAAGGGGAAATATATGCATCACCGAGAATACATCCTATGAGAATTTCTTTTTGTCGTTCTGACACGAAAAGTTTGATCCGCTTTCGAGCAGTCAATACAATTGGAACTTCCAAACTTCCCACGGGATTGCCCATATATTTAAGTATAACATTTCTTAACTATATTTGGGTTCCCCCGTTATGAGCTGATTTTTTCATCTCGATCTCTCGAGAAGGGTCCGAATTGAGTTCAAACCACGAACTGACGACGGCCATGCATCACCTGCCTAACTGTCCTTGTGAGACGCTACACGTTTCTGCATAGCTTCAGCTAGGTTTCAAATCCTGGTAAGGTTCTTCGTTTGTCGACGAATTAAACCACATGATCCACTGCTTGTGCAAGTCCCCGTCTATTCCTTTGAGTTTTAGCCTTGCGGCCGTACTACCCAGGCGCTTCTCTTAACGCGTTAGCTTCGCCTCTCAGAGGGTCGATACTCCGAAAAGCTAGAGAAGATCGTTTAGGGCGTGGACTACTGGGGTATCTACAAATTTGTTGCAAAATAGAAGTTATAAAGTAGAAAGTTATAAGGTTATAAAGCAAGATTTAATTCTGACTTTATAACTTGATAACTTTAAAAACTTTTAACTATCTTACTCTGGTGCGGGCATTTCTGCCGCACTCTGCATGTCGCCATGCAGTTCGGACTATATCTTCCAAGCACCATTCTGGTGCTCGGTTTGGCGTATAGTCTCTGAGGGTTTCCGCCAAATACGGCGGATCTTCCCTGCTGATTGTCCGTTGGCCGTCCGTTCTCACGGATTAGGTCGCACTTCAAGATTTTTACGATCGCTCGTACTTGAAGATACTCGGAGTTTCCAGCATATAGCCAAATTATCCCAGCACTTTCTCTAGTGCTGGGGGACCACTCTTCGAAGTACCCCTACTTCTCACTCTTGTCTTTTTTCTTAGACAAAAAAGTGAACATATTCTTTCTTTCAAACATTTGCGAAAGGCAATTTGAAAATTAAGGAGCTCTGCAGAAAAATTCATCTGGCTTCAGGAGTGAAGCGACTCATGAATTTTTCGTCGCAAAGCGACTATAATTTTCAATTACCGAAGCATCGTTTGAAAAAAGAATGTGTGAACGAGATCCCATTCGCTACCCACGCTTTCGTCATTCAGCGTCAGGAGTGCGCCAGTGAATTGCCTTCGCTTTTGGTGTTCCCCATAATATCAACGGATTTCACCCCTACACTATGAGTTCCATTCACCTCTCGCATCCTCAAGTCTAGCCGTTTCCCCTGCATGCCCCCGGTTGAGCCGAAGAATTTAACAAAAGACTAACTAGACCGCCTACTGACCCTTTACGCCCAATAATTCCGGATAACGCTTGGGGCACTCGTATTACCGCTGCTGCTGGCCTCTCTCTTATATTGCTACAAGGATCGGACTATATCATCATCCTTCTTATGAAGGAGCTCGGCGTCTGATGGAAACCTTCCATCTCACCCTCAATCCGCCAAAGGCGGACGCAGGATCAGTCTCTGAGGGGTCAAGCCATAATCGGAGGCATCTTATATGCAAAACAGTTGAGGATATATGGTCGGACAATTTTTAAAAATTTATCACGTCCATTTTTTCCAATATACAATTTAGTATATTTTTTTCCTCTTGAAGTTGGAGTCTGAATCGTAGATTCAATTCCAAAGTTTTCTAACAGAGTATTTTTCAAAAGTGTAACCTCCTTCACCGTAAAAGCATCGGTGCTGTAAGTAAATGAATAATGAGACTTGATTCTATAATCTAAAGTCCCGTCATCCATAAACCATACGGCCAATGTAATCGGTGAAATTAATAATTTACTGATATTTTTTGGAACAATTTTTCTTCTTCCTCGATAAAAAACTTGTCTCCAAGTTTCCATTATTGGAAGAGATCTTGTGCTGAAATACCATTGAAGTGTATCCTGCCTTTGCTTAGGAGCAGTTTTAACTAAACCAGCGAAATGCCGATAAAGCCAAAATACATATTCTTTCTTATTAATTGATTGCTTCACCTGTAAACGGCTTGCCTTGAATTTATCGAACTCAAGACACCCATCTCCAAGTAAAAGCCCTGTTAGAACATACTGTTGTGTTTGCATTAAGGTCATTCCCTTAATTATAACCGACTTCCCTGCTGATTGACTGTGGAGAATCCGCCAAAGGCGGACGCAGCTCTCTACAGTTTTCCAGCATATAAGCCAAGTTTTCGAAGAGCTTTACAGCTCTAAGTCGCGCACGGTAATACAAGTCTTAATGCTAATTTTTTAGAATTGTACAGCGCTAACTGTACTTTTCACGAGTTTAGCAACCCCTTATTCTGGAGCTAATATCAATAAACTTTTTCACTCCCAAAAGACCTTTACGTCCCGAAGGACTTCATCAGTCACGCGGCGTCGCTCCGTCAGGCTTTCGCCCATTGCGGAAGATTCTCGACTGCGGCCACCCGTAGGTGTATGGACCGTCATAGTGTTTTCTCCTCTCACGAAGAGTATCAGACTATACCTTCACCCAAAAAACATAAAATTATTTGGGGCCAACATGTTAGCTATCGTTTTAGCTCTTTCATTGCATTACGATAACTCCCTCCTTTTGAGGAGAAGTCGTTACGGGGCTATACTAAATCAAAATTGAAAAGTCAAAGTGTAAAATGACAGTTAAAAATTAAAAATTTTCAATTTTACGTTGTCATTTTGATTTTTGATATTTACATTTTACATTTTGTAAGCTTCCCACGGTATTGTCTCCATGAATAAATTATATCATAGAGATTCCACCGTTATGAGTTGGTTTTTACATGCAGATTACTCCACATGGAGACAACTTTTATCTCAGTTCCATCGGTGGGGATCGAGCTCTCACTCCCCCTAAGCGTCATAGCCTTGGTAGGCCATTACCCTACCAACTAGCTGATACTTCGCAGGCCGCTCCCAAAGCGATAAATCTTTACCGAGCACCACTTTATTTCCAATATTTTTTTCAATACTATATTTACCTTATGGTTTACATAAAATCTTACTCACTATATTAGACTCAAAGTGGTGCTCGGACTATCGAGAATTATCTAACCTTTCGGCTAGTTATGCTCGACTTCGGGGTACGTACCTACGTGTTACTACCTCGTCTGCCGGTTGTGCGCGAAGCGCACAAGTTATAAAGTTCATAAAGTTATCAAGTTCATAAAGTTAGAATTCAATCTTACTTTATAAACCTTATAACTTTCCACTTTACAAACTGTGTGCTCCGCACACCCCCTTGACTTGCATGCCTTATCCACGCCGCCAGCGTTCATCCTGAGCTAGGATCAAACTCTTAATATAAATTATTTACAGAGTAAATAATTTTTGAACGGAACAAAACAAAGAATACTATTATTCGCAAAGCGAATTCTTTCTTCTTTATTCATGAATCCTGAATCTAGATTCTAGATTCTACCGAGTTCTACCTGCTCTTGAATTATTACATGTATCTTTTTGCACTATTGCTATTTGCACAAAAAGAATTATTTCTTTTCAGACCATGTAATCTGAAAAGATTGACTTGCACATTTTCAACACATTGTGTTGATTATACGTTCTTATTTTATTTCAACTTGAATTGTCAAAGTTCTGACCCCCCTCCGGCACAAATTGGACGAGCCAATACACTTTCTCTTACCTAAGTAAGAAAAATGGCCAGAAATCTAGGGTACGGATTATTATATAGAAAGGAATAAGGATGTCAAACAAATGTGCAGTTACCCTTATGAGGTGACTATCTCTCAGAATTGGGGTGACAAAGGGTAACTGAACAACAATCAGAAAAAGTCAAAAAAATCCCTACGCTGTCAATGACGGCGCGGGGATGATGAAGACCGAACCATAGCCCTCAAAATGACAGTCTAAAAAACTTACTGTCCGTGAGAGGCTCCGTAAAGGTCATGGTACTGTTGGTCGCGGTAAACGACGAAATCTGCGTCGACCATGTGACGAGATCGGTTGACACAAGGAGCGTCTGCGTCCTATTTGTGAACAGATCGGAAAGAACAATCGAAAGAGTGCTCGGATCCGATAACGCAATGCTAACCTTCGGCCATGCAAGTTGCAAGGCATGCAGAAGGTTGATCCTGCCACCGTACTTTGTCTTTGCCTGAAGTTCGGCAGTCGGCGTATCTACGGTGTAGCCCAGACGTTTCAAGGCAAGCGCAGAGGGCTCCTCGGGATAGTGGGCCATAATGAGAGCCAACGAGCCGGATACGATTCCGACGGCAAGCGACGAACCATTGGCATAGATGTAAGGAAATGTCGCCGTGAAACCGGTTGTGGCAATCGCATAGCCCGGAGCTCCGTAATCAATGAACAAATTCCCGCTTGCCGACGCCCCGGCCAAGGCCCGGTCGTCCGGCATGGTGGGAACTGGCACCGCTAAATTTCTGAGCCCGTCAGGATTTGTTGGACTTTGCCCCCACTTTATTGGGTAATCGTCCAGCACCCCGTTGTAGTCTATGTTCGAGTTCAGTGGAGCGGCCACAATTATTTTTCCAAGAGCCTCCGCCTGTTTGCAAAGACCAAGAAGCGCGGTAGAGTTTTGCGCCACCCCCCACGAGCAGTTAATGATTCTCCCGGGCGATTCTACGGCTTTTGACATTCCGATGAGAATCTCGGATAGCAGGAAATTCCGGATTTTGCACGCGACAAGTTTACATCCCGGGCAAATTCCAACTGTGCCGATGTTGTTGTTAATAACCGCGGCGATGACTCCCGCCATTTGCGTTCCGTGGCCCGCTGTGTCAAAGATATTTGAGTCGAGAGGTTGTCCGTCCCACACAACGCCACCAAGGTCGGGGTGATCATATTTTATCCCTGTGTCAACTATCGCAACAATGACACCCTCTCCTGACGCTTGTATGTCCCACGCTTCCTCAAGTCCAATCGAGGCGTTTGTTGTTGCCGGAACACTTGAGATCATCAAGCCGCTTTCATACAGCTCGATTGAAATACCCGTGTTGGTCGCGTACCAGGCATAGGTCTTTCGTCCGAAAATGCCGGGGCTACCTTCCCAGGGAACTGGAGGAAGGTTCACATTATAGTGAAACAATGGGTCGTTCGGCGATACTCGAAGAAAGACGCTCGGGTCTTCAAGCGCGTCTTCTTCAACGATGTAAGCTTCCTCGAGGGAAGCGCGCACGGCCGAAGAGCTCGGTTTCTCCACAATGAGGGAACCCGAAGAGAGTTTATAAACAACACGCACATTGGACAGTGCCAAAGCCACGTCCCTCGCCGACTTATTTTTCTCCGTCAAGATAAGTCGGGTTGGGTTTGTGTTTGTGCGAGAATTGAGAAAGGTCTCCCCATTCACTTGCTCTCTGGCTTTGAGGCCGACTGCGAAAAGAATCGTGGCGACCGTGATAGAGGCAATCAGATTTTTCATGGTACAAAACTATTTCTAGTCGTTTGACATTCTTAAATGACAACGGGAATTTTAGTCCTCTCGTCCAACGCGGGCTGGAGAGATTTTTTCGTCACGCCAAAAGATTTGTCGCACTTCTATCCATAATTAAACCACCTCAAGAGATTCCCATCAATGAATTGACTGTGGATGATTTTAGATGTGGACATTATATTTTATTTTTTAGGGAGTAAAAAAAGCCCAAATCAACTGATGATTCGGGCCGCGTTTCAACACTACTTATTTCGCGTCGTGCAGTCTCCGATTGCGGTCATCAACCATCTTCAAGACTTCGGGAATCCTTCCGATGGGGATTGATTGTGCCGCGTCGCAGAGACCTTTTGATCCATTTTCGGGGTAACCTCCTTCAACCAGGATCATCGCTGGATTATGCACCAAGGCGTCGGCGATGCTCATGAAAACAAGATCATTGTCCATGGTCCCAGCGCTGTGCGAAGGATCGATAGCGACTGGAGCCCAAGAATGGGCTTGTATTGTTTCCGCCCAATGATTATTGGGCGAGAAACGCCACATGCTCTGTGGATCTTGATTTCGTAAACCGCGAAGACAGAGAATAAGCTTTTGATTACCCGCACGTAGGCTTTTTCTGTTATCAAGGCGTCCATTTCGAAGCCACTTCTGTTCCCCGGCAAGGACCCATTCGGCTCGCGCAAAGAGGTCATCAACTTTCTCATCGTCGAGACCATGCTTAAGCATCACAGGAAACTGATGTTGATTTCCGAGAGCTCGAAGGAGGAGGAGGTTTGAGGTTCGAGCACCAACCCAAAGGACAACTGTGCCTTTGTAGCCAACCATTTTCACAGTGTCCTCGACCATTTTGATTTGGTGGGATTCGATGACTTCGGTAAAAACGGCCTCCATACGGGTATCCTTCGCCGCCTTGAGAAGCCAGTAGAGGGCTTGCTCCCCAAACCCGGGGAAAGAATAAGGGTTTGAGCGAGGCTTCCAACAGCCACCTCGGATTGCTTTTACTCCGCAATCAGCAAGTTTTTTTGCAATTTTTCCGACAGAAATATCAACCGTGCATGGCCCTATAACCGGAAGACAGGGTAAGCCGGCGCCAATAGTTATTGAGCCCAATCTGATCTGGTTATAGTCGCCGTGTTTTGATCTGACTGTCACTTGAGGAGGCGTGACACGACGCACCGTATCGACACCTAACATTCTGAAGATGTGTTCCGCTACAGAACAAGTCCGGGCGGATCCGTCCTTGAGTAGAACTTCAGTCACGGTAAACCGTTTACCTCTCGCTTCTTTGACTTCCGGGTTCAGCTCGTACATTTTTGCTTTCTCGACGACAGCTCTTACTTCAGAGCTTCGAGCCGAGATTCCCGCTGACATTTGAATTATCATAGCTTTGTCCTCTTTCGATTGTTGAGTTGTGAGACTAACGAAAAGTTGCGAACTTCCCGAAAACGGTTTACTCAAATGGTGTTCGAGCAAGCCGTTTCCGGGAAAATTTTCAAAGACCTAATTTTTGCGACCCATTTAAAAATTGGTAAACAAAAACGAGCTCATCAAGAGCTCGTTTTTGATATTGTTTAGGAGTAAAGTGGTCTTCTTAACAATCGCAAAGATGAGCTCTCGAAATTGAGCTGGTAAAAAAGAAATAGAAGAATGACCACGCTTTATTTATCATGATGAGTATCATATAGATTACTTTTTTCTTGTCAACCACGAAAGCAGAGTGTAACGTGTAGCGTGTAACTTGCAACATCTGAAAAGATATTTCTTTTTCTTACGTTACACGCTACACGTTTTGCGTTACACTTCCGTGCGGAGCACCTCTTTGTAAAGTTCGATTACTCGCTTCGCCTCGCGTTCGGAAATTAAAAAGTTGGCTCCCTCATGGGCAATTAGATTTCGGATTTTGTGCGCCTCCCACGCTTTGTCCAAATCAGGAAAATCGCCTTTGTTCAAATTTTTTAATTTCTCTCCAAGCGTCTGTCCGAGGAATCCTTTTTTCTCCAACGTCTCCTCAAGAATGATATCGGCTTCGAGAATGGCCAGACGCCAATCGCTCGGATTGTCGGAAGAAAGATGTTCTGTAACACGAGTCCATTTTTGATTTTCCGCCTTTCCATGCGCGGGAGCCAGAGCAGATTCTTCTTTCTTATACAGATGCCTCTCTTCCTTGTTGAGGGCGGTGAGCTTCATAAGGACGTACACAATTCCGATAAGGAGGAGGAGCGCAAGGTACGTGCCGAAAAATTGAAGCACAAAAAGAACGCTCGCCAAAAACCTACCGAAAGCATTTTCATGGAGAAAAGTGATAAACCATTCCCTCATGTTGGGAAGTATGGCACCCACTCCCCCCTCGCCCCCCAAGCGGTAAAGTATGAGGGCGATTACTACGAGAAATGCGACAATACCCGCGATTCTCTCCCCCGCATTTTTCATGCTCGGCGCCCCGCTCGTTGTTTCTTTTGATTTTTTTTCGTCAGCCATAGTATTTAATAAATCCGAAATTCGAAGCACGAAATTCGAAAAAAGAAATAGAGAATAATAAAGACTTTATTTATCACCTAACGGTGTAATTCTTTGTTGTATACGTCCCCTCATCACCAAACCAATCATCAACCCAGTGTACCCTGCTGTCTGTTTCGAACAGCGAAATATCTTTAATTTTATACACCCCATTAGACATCTTATCCCCATTATCCCTGGAATCTAGCATAAGGGACACACGTTGAGCACCAACCATAAGACTAAACTGGCCAGACCTTCCAATCTCTTGACCGTTGGGACACACAAAAGTAGCGGATACAATGTAGCCTCCTGCTTTTTTGGCATCTAACCAAAAACCGACATTTATAATATCAGCTTTCCCATTACCTGTGATGTCTATTGATTCATCGTCAAGCTTAATAAACTGTGCATCACCTGATGAAATAGTGATATAAGTAGACTCTTGGACAGAAATAGATTTGTGGGTAATTTCTTTTCCATGTATATCTTTTCCAGTAACAGTGTAATACACATGATAATCAGCAGGTTTTAAATCAGTGATTGGCATTGCAAAGTATTTTCCATCATGTGCCGGACCATACCCATTAATATTATCGTCTGTAAGAATTGTGTTCATTACAACTTCACCAGTATCATCATTTTTTACCTGGGCCTCTACATGCAAATCAGGAATTAATGTTATCTTTTGGTCCGATAATAATTCTCCTACCCCAATCGACAAAATGATCTCCAAGCCCTCATGGGTCTTGATATATTCCGGTTGGGAAATTATGACAACATTCATATTTCCATAAGAGGCTGAAGGAGACTGGGGAACATCATCCTTGCCCTGATTGCTTATATTGTTGGTTTGTAGATCTGAAGAAATTTTACCAGTGGGATTGTCTATCGTATTATCGGCACTGACAGAGGAGGTGGCTGAAATAAATGGGGACGATGTCGCATTATTTACCGAATTATCACTCTCAATGACAGCCGGAGACGAAAGAGGTTGCTCAGATAAATTTGTCGACTGTATTGGGAGAAAGTAATAGTAAGTTCCGACACCAACAGCACCAACTATTAGTAGAATAACAACCACTGACAATATAGGAAGTAAGTTGGAATGACTAGATTTTTTATGACCTTGTATAACATTAAATACTTCGTTGGCGTCTGACTCTGACCAGCCCCCGCCCTGAATAAGATTTTGTTTGATAGCATCATTATTCAAGCCCTTTGAGAGTTCACTGCGAACATATGAGAGCATTTCATTTGTAATCATACATATTAAATATAGCTTATAAGACTGGTTTTACAAACTAATAATTTTAACAAAAATATCCTGCGAGCCGTCAAAGAGGGAGTGGTAACAGGATATGGAGTCAAAGTAATAATAGAGAAAATAAAGAGTTTTTTCTTAATTTTTATTGTTTTGAATTTTTAATTTTTTTCGGATTTCGGATTTCGTGCTTCGAATTTTTTTCCTATTTCAAACAACAAATCTTCTCGTTGGTGCGGAGCCATAATCTGAAAACCGAGTGGAAGCTCTTTTCCATCGCGTTTTGCAAAGCCCGAAGGTAGCGATATCGCAGGAATTCCGGCCATGTTTGCGGTTACGGTAAAAATATCAGAAAGATACATGGAGAGCGGATCTGTGGATTTTTCTCCAATTTTGAAAGCGGGAGTTGGAGATGTCGGAGTGGCAATAACGTCAACCCCTTCGAAAGCATTTTTAAAATCGTGCTTAATAAGCCCCGTTACGCTATGAGCCCTGTTGTAATATGCGTCATAATATCCGGAAGAAAGAATGTAGTTGCCGAGCATGATCCTTCTTCGAACTTCCGGTCCAAAGCCAAAACTTCGCGTGTTCAGATAATCTCCCAAAAGATTTTCTCCGTTTTTTTTCATACCGTATTTGACGCCGTCAAAACGAGCTAAGTTTGAAGAGCTCTCCGCCGGCATGATGATGTAGTAGACTGCAAGGGAATATTTAATATTGGGCAATGTGATTTCTTTCACTTTGTACCCAAGAGCTTGAAGTTTTTTTATCGAGTCCTCGAAATTTCTTAGAACATCTGCGTCTATTCCCTCTTTCATAAAGTGGTATGGAACTCCGACAGTGAGGTTCTTAGGTGAAAGGTGTGAGGTGTTAGGAAGAGGGTCAAAAGAGGTGCTGTCCATTGAATCTTTACCCTTTATCGCGTTAAATAGTATTTCAACATCTTCGACAGTTTTCCCAATGGGACCGATTTGATCAAGCGAAGACCCCATGGCAATTAATCCGTATCGAGAAACAGCTCCATAGGTGGGCTTCAAACCAACTACTCCGCAAAAACTCGCCGGTTGGCGAACCGAACCTCCCGTATCCGACCCCAAGGAAGCAAGCGCGCCATCCATGGCAACTGCCGCGGCCGAGCCTCCCGAAGACCCGCCTGCAACGCGCGTAAAATCAAGAGGGTTTTTTGTAACTCCGTAAGCAGAATTTTCCGTGGAACTTCCCATCGCAAACTCATCCATATTGGTGCGTCCCAAGAAAACCGCGCCTTCTTTTTTAAGTTTTGAAATCGCCGTTGCGTCATAGGGTGCAACAAAGCCTTCTAAAATTTTGGATGCCGCCCCTGCACGATGGCCTTGCATTAAGATATTATCTTTGAGAGCAAGTGGAATACCGGTGAGTACAGTTGCATTTTTTGATTTCAGCTTTTCGTCTGCAAATTTTGCTTGTGAAAGCACATCATCAAACACTTCGAGATAGGCGTTCACGTCTTTGTTTTGACTTTCAATTGAAGCGAGATATGAGCTAGCCAATTCTACGGCAGAAAAATCACCTTTCGTGAGATGTTCATGAGCTTTTGCAATTGTGAGGTTTGTTAAATTAATCATGAACAGTTCACTGAACTGACTCGGAATAAAGACTCGAAACTGTCACGGAATTTCTCCGATTCTGTTCCGTGCTCTTTGTCCGTGCGGTTCGGTGTCATAAAATCTTCTTCACCTTCAAATACTGCCCTTCCCTCTCCGGCATATTGGAAAGTATGACTTCTGTAAAAATTCCGCTCTGATGAGGCCCGCTATCCTCTCGAAATACGTTGTGAACTCCAAGAACTACCTTCTCTTTTTTTACACTTGAAGTAACTTCCTTTATTTCTCCCACATACGACAAAATAGAGTCAATTTCTTTTTGAAAGCGACTTTTCTCTTCTGAATTAAGCTCAATCCTGGACAGAGCGGCTAGTTTATCTATGTCTTCACCGGTTATCATAATAATGTTTATAATACCACCTTTCTAAGGTTTTTTCATTTCCTGTGACGGCCTAGCCACTACAGCCTTACCGAATCAGATCAAGAAATTCCTGCTCGTTGACAATCTTCACCCCGAGTGCGCGGGCTTTTTCCAATTTGCTTCCCGAGCTCTCGCCCGACACCACATAGGTGGTTTTCGCCGACACGGAACCCGACACCTCTCCTCCTCTGCTTCGAATTCGCTCTTTCGCTTCATCTCTGCCCAACGTGGAAAGCGCGCCAGTAAGAACAAATATTTTTCCAGATAATTTTTTTGAGTCAGCTGTTTCATTTTTCACCCTTTCAATTTTCACCTGCCTTACGAGCTTCCGGACAAGCTCGCGGTTTTTTTTCTCGGAAAACCAGAAAACAATAGAGTTCGCGACGATGGGTCCCACCCCTTCTATGGCTTGAAGTTCCTCTATTTCGGCATTTTGGATAGCTTCCACAGTTTTGAAATGCGAAGCAAGGTCATGAGCCGTCTCTTCGCCGACCTGTGGAATAGAGAGTGAAATAACAAAACGAGGTAGAGTAGTCTTCCGAGCACTCTCAATGGAATCGAAAATATTATCTATAGACTTTTCCCCAAAACGCGGGAGGTTGGCAAAATCACCTTTTTTGAGCTCAAAAATATCGGAGGCCGAAGAGATAAGATTATTGTCCAAAAGAACGTCTATAATTTTCGGCCCCAGACCGTCCATGTTGAAAGCTTTCTTCGAAATAAAATAATAGAGCTTTCGTTTTTGTTGAGCCAACGAATCCTTTTCTACGCACCTCCACGCCGCCTCCCCGGGAACGCGCTCAATGCTCCCGTCCCCGCCACAAGCTTCCACGTGCGAGGGCCATTGAAAAGGTTTCTCTTTGCCGGTGCGCATTTCGGGAAGCACTTTCACAATATCGGGAATGACGTCTCCAGCTTTCCGTAAAATTACCGTATCGCCAACCCGAACATCAAGCCTTTTGATTTCGTCTTCATTATGTAAAGTGGCTCTCGACACCGTCGAGCCCGCGACCGACACAGGTTTCAAATGCGCAACGGGGGTAAGCACTCCCGTGCGCCCGATCTGAAGCGTAATATCCTCAACTGTGGTTGTCACCTCTTCTGCCGGAAATTTTATTGCGACGCCAAAACGCGGAGCCTTGCCGGTGTACCCCAAAGCATCCTGATATTTTTTTTCGTTTACTTTGACCACCACCCCGTCTACGAGATAATCTTCTTTGGGAGCTTTCTTTTGCCACTCCTTCCAGAAACTGACCACTTCGGAAATTGTTTTGCATTTTGCATAGTGTGGATTCACTTTGAAGCCGAGTTTTCTAAGGGTCTCAAGTTCTTCAAATTGGCTCTCGGGAACTCGAGCGATTCTCGCAATGTCGTAAATAAATGTCTTGAGGTTTCTTGCGCGCGCAATAGAAGGGTCTAGCTGGCGGATTGAGCCCGCGGCAACGTTGCGTGGATTTGCGAAGAGCGACTCTCCGGCTTTTTTTCTCGCCTCGTTCAACTTCTTAAATTCCTTCTTGCTCATCCACACTTCCCCTTCCACAATACAATCGGCGTCCTCGGACAAGCGAAGCGGGACCGATTCGATAGTTTTGACATTTTCCGTCACATCTTCTCCCACCGCCCCATCACCCCGTGTCGCCGCAGTCTTTAAAAATCCGTTCTCATATTCCAAAACCACCTTAAGCCCATCAATCTTGAGCTCGCAGGTGTAGGTTGGAGCAACGTCACTGCCGAATGATGATTTCAAAAATTTTTTGACTCGCGTATCAAAGTTTTTGATATCTTCTTCCGTAAAAGCGTCGTTAAAGGACCATTGCGATACTTTGTGCGGAACTTTTTTAAATTCCGGAAGTGGCTTTCCTGAAATCCTTTGGGAAGGCGAGTCGGCGGTTGTAAGTTCGGGGTATTCGGTCTCAATAGAAACAAGCTCTCTCTTCAATGAGTCTAGAGCTTCGGCGGAAATATCTTCACGGTCAAGAACGTGGTAATTATACCTGTGGTGTTCAATCGTTTTTTTGAGTTTTGCGAGCCTCTCCCTTGTGTCCTTTGGAGCTTTTGTCATGCCACTATTATAGAACCTATCCCGATAATAACAAAAAGCATCAAATCAGCGTTTACCCGCTCGAGTGGATAAATCCTGTTTTGAGTAAATACACTTTCCTCCTTCAAAGGATTCCTCCAAAAACCCGCCAAGGGTTACCCTTGGCTGGAAAAAGCCATATTCCTACGTGCCAAGGGTAACCCTTGGAGGATTTTGGGGGTATAGTTAGATTCTTAAGGGCAGACGAAATTTGGGTATTCTGCGCGAAGAGACCTCTCTACTTTTTGAGGGTGGGAAGAGCAGTAATTGTATCCGTCGGATATAATTTCTGTTTTAATTCTGTTAACCCCAAGGCAATCAGGAATATATGATTTTGTCACCGTTACTTTTGCGCAAGGAGCGTTTGAGGTATCTGGACCAGTCTGAAAAGTGGTGACAGTGCCACTAGAAGGAATAATGGGACTTATTGAAATGTTGTTGCAGATAATCGGACTAAAACCATTATTTGCATCTCCAAAATCTGGATCAATATCTGTCTTAAATGCCCTTTGCTTATTATCCCAATACAGAGCGCATTCGAGACCTGCATTCGCGGCATTCATAGATATTTGTGAATCAATAGCAGAAGAAGAGAGAAGATACTGCTTAAGCGAAATGCTGTAAATGCTCACTCCGATTGAAAGCAAAAGAACGGACACTAAAACTGCGTAGAGAATGGTGAACCCCGCAGTAGATTTTCCAGTCGTTTTGCTCGTATTTTTTTGAGTAAAGTGAGACATATGTGTGTAGAGATTAAAATAAAGCTATTGATTGTTTGTGTTTCTACAAAACAAGAGCAACTGGAAAATTCACTGACGGGGTGAAGCCACGTGAATATGTAACATGTAACTTGTAACATGGAAAAATCTTTTTTGCATTTTTGATTTCATGGTCAATTGTTACATGTTACCTGTTACATTTCTTCGGGGCTACCAATTCAGCAGATTCCCGTTGAGAACGACTGTCTGTTTACCAAACCCTTGAGATTGCCATTCTACAGTAACTTCAACCTGCATTTCGTTTTGTCCGAACCCATTATCCAACAGCATGACTTTTACTCCCCTCTTGAAGGGAGACGGAGTCCCTTGGACATACCCGTAACTATTCCTTGTTTCGTAATATTTAAGGTAGGGACAAAAACCCCATGTACAATGATTTATCGCGCTACTACTGTCTCTTAAAGTATCGATAGTACATTGTGGTACGTCGTTCGAATTCCCAGAACAATCAAAAATATCCCCATTAATAAAATCAGTCCAACCGGAGGTATTGACTGCTCCTAACACTTTGTCATCCCTCATTTTTTTTATATATTCAATGGCATCTTGCGCCAAAAAATACGCGGTCAATTTGTCCTTCGTGAGGCTGGCGGAGCTTAGACTCCTCTGCGCAAGGGTAAGCGGACCCACAATGACCATCATGAGGATGGTGATGGCGATGAAGGTTTCGATGAGCGTAAAACCTCCTCGAGTAGGTGTAAGGTGTGAGGTGTTAGGTGTCAGGTTTTTTAAGAATGATTTCATTAATTTAAGATTTGAATATTAGATATTTTATTAGAAATCTGGTGTGCTTTGCGTCACGGACGCCTGCAAGTTAAAATCGGTTCTCTCTTTTGGATTTGTCCCTCCTGCGGTGCCTTTTATTAGTATGATTACATGTGGTTGTAGCGTGTCACTTGGCGGAGTTGACAAGGCGAAAGGCTTTGCCCCTTCGACATAAAACTTTGAGAGAGTGGTATCTATCACTAAATCACTGCCTGTGAGGGAATCCCATTCAATATTATTATATTTCCCATCCATGACTTGAATATCCTTTTTGTTTACGTCAAATTTATAACTAATCTTGTAGGCATCCGAGCCAGGTAGAGCTGGATTTTTATACATAAAACTAAACTCACTGCATCCTGTTACCCCTGCATAAGTGGCATTTGTATGATTGCCTGGAGTGCCATCACAACTATAGCTTGTCCCCACTCGGATATGCCTCGTCATGTTTTCCAAAGCGAAGCTAAGGTTGTCCACAGCCACTTTTGTTGATTGCGATTTGCGATTGGCGCTCGTGATGCTTAAAATCGCGGTCGCGGCAATTACCATGACCACGATAAAGAGCGTGACGGAGACAATCATCTCGATGAGGGTGAAGCCGCGGGAAGGTGTAAGGTGTAAGGTGTAAGGTGTTAGCCCCCCCTTTACACCGTTTATTTTAGATTTTGCTTCCGCCCGGACGAGTGTCCCCGCCAGAATAAATCTTTCCGCCCGGATGATTCGGTCGGAAGGGTCGGGCTGGCGTTCGGACGGGTTGTCATTTTTCATTTTGATATTTGTATTTTTAATTTGGCATTAGAACAGAAATCTGCCCTGTCGATTTTACTTCTACTGTTCTTTTCACACCTTTTGGAGACGTGACTTCGATAACCGCACGCTTCGCCTCACAGCTATCAGTTCCGATACATATAAGTGCCTCCGGTTCTGGTCTTTTAAATGTTATGTCGACAAAATCAATAGTGCAATCTCCGACCCCCCCAGAACTAACTTGGTACACACAAAGGTCAGAAATGACATTTTTAGCTTTCAATTGAAAAGCGGACACCTCTTCTAGTGGATCCTCTGTATATACATTGCTATCATCTAAATCAACAAACAATTGAAATTTCTCCTTAGCAGCCGAAGTGCCGACATCAAAATGAACCCCGTAGGCATAGTTAAAACTTGTCGAATCATATGCCTTCACATTAATCCCATACGTTTGGGCTTGACGAATCGTAAGCGCTATCTCATACGCGAGGTTTGTGATAATCAGGTCGCTCTGGAATCTGGAATTTTTTATAAGAACAGCGGTCGTGAGAACCACAAAAATGGTGATGGTAACGGCGAGTTCGATGAGGGAAAAGCCCCGAGAGGAGTGTAACGTGTAACGTGTAACGTGTAACGTAGGAGAATTGGGGAGAGATTTTTTTTTAAAAGATTTCAACATAGCTTTTTCCAAATCTTCTTCCCCTCCTTTTCCAAGGTGAGAAGTTCTGGGAGAACTTCGCAAGACCTTGAGTATTCGGCTTCCGAAAGCGAAAGGTGTATAGCTTCCGTAGGAAGGGGTGTCGAGTCTTCGAGACGGGGTGGTAATTACCCAAACTTTTTATAAATTCGTATTATAGAAGTGACATGTAAAACGGAAAAAAGTTGACCGAGAAGAAAAAGACGACAAATATCCCGAATATGAGGAACGGTCCGAACGGTATCTCACTCTTCATTGTAAGATGATTCGTGTTTTTATTCAACGCAAAACTTCTGCTTTTGAACCTGCGCGCCACGTGCTTATAGGCGATAAGCCCAAGACCCACGAATGCACCGCTGTAAAACGCAATCATAACCGCAGTCGTGCCTTGCGGAAGGCCGAGGAGCCAGCCCAAACCAAGCGCGAGCTTCCCATCGCCGAAGCCCATCCATTTGCCTCGGGAGAGAAACCAGAGGAGGAAGAAAGGCAGGAACAGGATTGGACCGGCGAGGAGCTCAAGCAAAGAAGGAAACATGTAACTTGTAACGTGTAACGTAAGAGAGGAGGAAAAGAAAAATAATTTAAGAAAAGAAAGAGCGATGAAAGCGTAGACGAGCCCATTGGGGATGATTTTGTGGTGGATGTCGTAGATGGCGATGACGATCAAGAGGCAGAAGACGACAAGAAAGAAGACAAGAGATGTAACTTGTAACGTGTAACGTGTAACGAGTAACGCAAAAGAAGATGAAAAAGAAAAATCGGAAAAGAATTTAAAATATGTGGAGAGGAAAACTAGGCCGGTCACAGTTTCGACGATTGGATATTGGGAAGAGATTTTGCTTTTGCATCCTCGGCATTTTCCCCGCTGAAAAAGGAAACTAAAGATGGGAAAAAGCTCATACCATTTGAGAGTCTTTCCGCATGAAAAACACGCAGACCTTCCGTTTAAAGAGAGCCCCGTGTTGTATCGGAGCGCTACGACATTTAAGAAACTGCCGATGATTGACCCGAAAACAAAAAAAAGAATAGGTACTAAAGCACTGGTGAACATACGCTATGGTTTTACGTCATAACATTTGTCGGGCGACACAGTAGAACCCGCCAAACAGTTCGTTGCATTTCCATTAAAAACAGCTCCAGTTGTGGCCGATTCACCTGAACCAGAAACAACCGCGCGGGTACATGCAGTGCCCAGACTGGTTATATCATTATCATCCGATCCAGAGGCGGCACTGCCTTCCATAATGGCCCCTAAATGATAACTATCGCAAAAAGTCCCCGACCCTAAAGCTGAATATATATAAGATGAATTCAACTGAGGGTCCTTAGGCATTGAGGGTAGATACGATGTAGCTGAAGAAACTAAAGCATCTAAACTTAAAGGATACCCCGTTGATCTATGACTATCATAATACACCGCCAAGGCGAGCTGGATGCTCTTCAAATCTGAAATTCGCTTGGCATCCCTGCCCTTGATTCTCGCGGCATTTAGATTCGGCAATACGATTGCAGTCAAAATGACAATTATCGCAATCACCGTCATGAGTTCGATGAGGGTGAACCCACGAGAAGGTGTGAGGTGTAAGGTGTTAGGTGTTAGATTTTTTTTGAAAGATTTCAACATATGCATATTATAGCTTATACAGTTTCCTTGTGCCACCACCCATGTCAAGGTTGAACCTTAACATGCGAGCTCCCTTCTAAGAATCTTCTGTCCCCCCGCCACCGCCCCCGCCCTCATCCCCGGGAGGTGTCGGACAAGGCAGATTACAATCAGTGATCGGGCACGAAAGCTTAGTTATTTCTTTTTCTATTTCATTACTATCAACACACCAAGCTTTGCTGGAAGAGCTTTTCAGTGGAACATACGCGGCCCATGCAGTACCATCCGCCCCACATATATCAGCATTAGGAGTTTTATTATATGCCTGTGATGCACCGTTCAGGAGCGCGGCAAAATCCGCATCATCACACACACCAGTGAATGTCCCCTTTTCTTGTCCATATACCTCTGCCTGCAATCTCGCATTCTTAAGCTCACCCTTTATCGTGGCGTCTGTCGCTCGATATTTTGAACTAGCAAGCGACACCAAAACGATGGTCGCCAAAATGCCGATGATTGCAATCACCGTCAAAAGCTCAAGCAAAGAAAACCCACTTTGATTTCTTTTCATACTCATACTTACTTACTATTATATCCCCAATCACTTTTTATTGCGAAGCTCCATGTCAAGGACGGTCCTTGATACGGGTGGCGTGGTGATGAGTTTTATACTTCCTCATCCTCTTTGAAATTCAGCCAAGAAGATACGAATTCTTCAAAATCCAAATCCTCACTGAAATAATCCGGAAAAGCTTCTTTTGTCAAAATAATGTTTTCCGGCCTTTTGACTCCAATATAGTCTTGATAACTTGAATATCGATACTCCTCAAGAAATTTTTTTGCTCCAATAATATCAATAATCCCTTTTTCCTTCCAGTCAAATTGAACAAGTTTAATAGGATTCAAATGAATATAGGCAAACTGATATTTCAGATATTCATTAGAATTCAAATGCTTGGCTTTAAATCTGCTCTCAAAGAGCCCGCCGGTGCGATGATATTTTTTGTTTATATACATTGAATATGATGTAAAAATCTTCTTCGCAAATGAGCTGATTCCTCCCTCAATTCTTTCATGAACAAGAATATGCGTATGATTTGGCATCAAACAATATGCTCCAATGTCCACGAGTCCCTCATTTTTTGGCAAAGCAAACAGTTCAGTTGGACTTTTTTTCCAGTGATCGCTCAAATGTATTGATTCTTTTGAATTACAAAGAGACAAAAGAACCATAAAACGAAGATAGTCCTTTTGGTCGAGAAAAATTTTTCTTTTTTCTGTTCCTCTTGTATACAGATGATAAAATTCCCCTATTGAAAAATCGAATTTTCTAAGCATAGTTAAATTTTATATTCTTCAGAGCTCGCATGTCAAGGACGGTCCTTGACATTGAGTTATAAAAAAGGAGAAGATTGGGGCGAAAAAAAACCGCTATGTAGAGCGGTTTCTTCATGTCAAGGACGGTCCTTGCCGGAGGCTTTCGTCCTTGCCGGAGGCTTTGTGAGTTATAAAAAAGGAGAAGATTGGGGCGAAAAAAAACCGCTATGTAGAGCGGT
>JBDTMN010000018.1 GCA_039934295.1 Candidatus Taylorbacteria bacterium
GTTCCCACTTTACACCGAAGATGATAAAGTGTTAACAACGCTCTTAATTCTTACACTTTATCGTATTCGGACTTATTTTGGGAGCGTGGAAGTAAAATTGCCCGCCGACCAATATTTGGTGCGGGAGTAAATTAAAATATCATTATGAATAAAAATACAATAATTGTGGTAATACTCGTTTTGGGTATTGCAATATTTGGCGCGTATAAGTATCTTGGTAAAAATAGACTGAGCGAAAATAAACAAGTTAGCACGAACACCACTATGAATTCAGACATAAAATCCGATATTGAAATAGTTCCAATCGAGCATGCAACCATGGCTTTGAAGTGGGGAAGCAAGGTGATTATTACAGACCCTGTTGGGTCAACAACCCTTTTCGCGGCACAGCCGGCCCCTGACATAGTTTTGGTAACGGATATTCATCAAGACCACTTCAACGTTGAAACCTTGAAAGCGGTTCTGAAAGAGAAAACCGTGCTCATCGCTCCAAAGGCGGTGGCCGATTTGATAAAAGAAAAACTTCCCGGGACTTTGGTTGTGATGAAAAATGGGGAAGTGAGAGACGTTGCGGGTATTTCGGTCGAAGCTATCCCTATGTACAACCTTCCCGAAAAGGCGGATGCATTTCACACCAAGGGCAGGGGAAACGGATATGTGCTTGAAGCGCAGGGCAAGCGAGTATATATTTCCGGAGATACTTCCGGTATTCCCGAAATGCGGGCCTTGAAAAACATAGATATTGCGTTTGTCTGCATGAATCTGCCTTACACCATGTCGATCGAGGAAGCGGCAGAGGCGGTTCTTGCGTTTAAGCCAAAAGAAGTTATACCGTATCATTATCGGGGAACAAGCGGATTGAGCGACACAAAAAAATTCAAAGCGCTCGTAAATGCCGGAGACCCAAATATAAATGTCAATTTGTTAAATTTTTATCCAAATTAAGCCAAAACCTTCACACCAAATTCCCTTAGTGAAGACATACGGGAATTTGGTGGGGGAGTAACACACATGAACAAAATGAACCCCGTAGTCCACTTTGAAATGCCCTACGAAGACAAAAATCGCATGGCGGATTTCTACACCAAAACTTTCGGATGGAAAGCGCAAATGCTGGGTGAGGACATGGGAAATTATGTCGTCATGCAGACCGGAGAGACAGACGAGAAAGGAATGCTCAAACAGCCGGGAATGGTGAACGGCGGTTTTTATAAAAAGCCCGTCGATAAAGCTGTAGAGAGTCCGTCATTTGTTATTTCCGTCGAGGACGTGAAGGAATCGCTCAAAAAAATTGTAGAAGCCGGAGGTAAGGCCCTCGGAGAACCTATGGACATTCCCGGAATCGGGTGCTATTGCAGTTTTCTCGACACCGAAGGCAACCGCGCGAGCATTCTTCAACCGTTAAAAAAGATGTAACTACGCCGGTCTTTCGCAGGTTCAGTCCTACTTGTTCGGCATTCTATTCAGCATTCATGCATAGAACCCTTCGCCCGAAGGGTAGCATGGGAATTTGAAGTGGAGATGCAGAGTTAGTTGGAGTTGTAAGCTATCCAAGTTTATGAGATATTTATGTCAATGATAGGAGACCCGATAGAACACATAGAAAGCTTAACGAAAAGGACCAATGACTATATGGGGACGAGAGTTCAGAGCTCCCTTAGCCGTTACCCACTTACTTTTTCCCTTTTATCCGTTTTCGGAATTGTTTCCATCTTGCATGGGTTTGAATCCGCCATTAGCTACATTCCATACCTCTCCGAACGCCCGTTTCTTATATTCATTTTAGGATTGTTGATTCTTATTTTCACCGGCACGCTTTATCGAGGCCTCGAAAAAAAGCGTTTGGATTAGAGACGAGATTAGAACTATGCATATAAGTTTAAGAAGCAGTCTACTTCCAGACAAAAGTGTTTAGGATTGCAGAATTAGTTAAAGTGTTTTTTAACCATTTGTAAAAAATATGAATAAATACGGTATACCTGAGGATTTTCTGAAAAAAATTAGGAAGAGGGACAAATTATGCGTGTACTGCCGGAAGGAAATGATAGTACCTCGAAAAGGCACAACGCAGAGGAATTGGGCAACGATTGAGCATATGAGTGATAAAAAGTCCGGGAATGAACCTCAATCGATAGTTATCTGCTGTGGTAGTTGCAATTCAAGCCGAAGAATGAGTTTCGAAAAATGGTTTAAGACCCCGTACTGCATGAAGAGGAATATAAATGCGAAAACGGTCGCGAAGCCGGTGAAGGACTACATGAGAATGATTGCCGGATTAAGTCCAAAAAAACGCAAGCAATATGTCTTGAAATACTATTAAAAAGTCGCAAATAATCGCGAGGGGATAATTGGGTTATCACCATTAATTTAGGCAATCCAAATGAATGTCCAGTTTCCAAAGAGAAACTAAAAGTGAAGTATTTATAATTGTCCAAAGAATCTCTTTGGATTCGACCAACACTTTATTAGACCACACCTAATTGTCCAAAGAGACTCTTTGGATTCGTCACTCTTCTATATTGTTTAGCTTGTTAGGATAAAATAATGTTGAATGCCCTGAAAAACTCAGAATTTGTCGATCAGAGTGAGTAATAAATTAAAAGTTCCTTGCTTTTTTTAGGCACTAGGACTAATATAGAGCCAGTTTGACAAACCAACAAACTGGTGTAAAAACACCAAACAGAGAAAGGTACAATTGTTATGCAAGGCGTTGAAATATCGCACCTAAATGCCGCTCTTTCGGCGGTACTCAAAGGGTATTACGATTTCAGGCACTCGACCATTGATGATGCCCTGCGTCCCATTGCTGCATACGGCAAAAAGGACACGCTTGGTATGGATGCTGGGCCCGAGATCACCATCTGTGAAGAGCTTAGTCGCTACGATGCCGGTGCTGTCGTTGTCACGGAGGAAATCGGTTCCAAAGGTATGCAGTTCAGCGATACGTTTCGGCTGGCGTATCCTCAGACATTCAGGACCGTGTTCATCAGCGATCCCACAGATCGCTCTAACCAGCTGAAAGAATTTCTTTCGGCGTTTCCCAAGGAGAAGAAGATCGGTGACATCCTTGGAGACAAATCATCCCTCAAAAAGTGGGAAGAGAAATACGGATCACCTGTTTCCATCACAGGCGCGACATCGGCTATCAGTTGTATCCGTCGCGGGATACCCATCTTTGCGGTGATCGTGAACTATATCACACAGCAGTTGGTCGTCGCCTGTGCGGCGGGCATCCGGATGGTGGATCTTCCCGACGATCGTCCTGATCTCATGGATCTGGAACATGTGTGCCGGGAAGGGAAGCTCATTACATTCCCAGGCATCGAACGCATGAAAAGCATGAGGAGGTTCGTGACCTTCCTCGGCGATGCGGGCAAGATCGGCTACAAGGAAAACTTCGCGGACAGCGGTTTGGTGGATGAAGCCAAGGTCAAGGAGTTCTTGCATTACGGCAAACCGGGCGGTCCGTCTCGCGCACTGTATCTGTCCTCGCTTCAACCGCGAGAAACTCCAGTTGGGTTCATCCTGGCGAACGGAGAGAAGATCGGTGAGTGGATACACTGGTTGCCATTCGTCCAGTATGCACGCAGTCAGAACGATGAGAGCCAGCCGGCGCTCATCCTGTACGAAGTCTTCCAGGATCGGCCATGGACCAAGGAAGGCGTGCTCATGTCGACGCCTCCAAACTACAGCGTCTTCCGCGAGTACAATGGAAGAATGTACATTGATACGAGCTGGCTTCTGCGGATGCCCAACCCGAGCCAGTTGAGGTCTACCCTCATCATGTCGCCCTATGACAATCGCTGGGCGGTGCGTTCGAGTAGCCAGTCGGGATACCGGGCCATCAAGTTCTAGTCATCACAATTCATATCAACACATCCGAGCCACTCACGACTCGGATTTTAATTTACATGCCTCTCATTATTTTATGACGAGTCTTTTCCGAACATGAACCATTATTAAATCTTACGTTGCTTCAACGAGAAATTTTTACAATACTGAGTCGTCCGGCCGATTTTATGCATAAAAATCACATCGATGTCCTTTTTAATAATTTTATGCTAATTTAGTTTCGGAAAGGAGCAAGTACAGATGAAAATTTTATGCGCTTATTACGACAAAGAGACTGGTTTTCTTAACACAGATCCGGAGGTCGAGCTTGTCGGACATCAGATTACTACAGTTCATTACTATGAACATGTGGGATTTATGATGAACGATAAATCTCGTGGGATACCGCCCTTTGATGTTGTGCTAATGGACGTAGTATTGCCGTGGAATGAGGCATGCTCGCCTGACGAAGCAATGCTCCCAACATCACTTCTCATGAGGCATTTGGACTCCAGTTTGATTCGAGGCATGGGTATCTTTGTGCCCATTTACTTTGAGACGGAGTTTGCTTTTGATTTCCATGATTACCATGCCATGGTGGCAGATCGTACTTGCTGGACTCCTACTGATAAGAGGGATTGGAGAATGCTTCTCAATTTAGTGGTTCAAAAAATCAATCAAATAAAAGTATGAGGCCGAAGGGAAAAATTCCTCGGCTTTTATTTTTTAAAAGGGCTAACTCTATGCGCCACGCAGATACATAAATTTGCCAACTAGTAAAAATCGTCCATAATGTAAGTTATAATGAGCAAAAATAAGAACGAGTTTAATATAGAATTACCTAAAGTCGATAGCACCCCAATGGGAATTATTGGCATGGAAGGGGACGTGTTTAGGGGAATAACTGATACTACAAGGCATAAGTCACTTTTTGTTCGGATTGTGTCAATATTTTTCTGCCTATTCCTGATGGTATTACCTGGTCTATTTGGCTTAGGCCTCTTTGCGTTTACGTTATTACCTTTGTTCGCTTCTTATACAACGATTGAATATATAATCTGGGGGTTCGTTTTTCTGTTTATGTGTTCAATGATGGTAGTATTAGTGATTGCTGGACTAAAAGGCATTTGGGCAAATTTTAAAAAATGAAAATACACATAATACTGTACGAAAGTTCTGAAGTGCCTGCGGTCATAGAAATATATAATTATCTAAAGTGTCTCTTTGGATTCGTAACATTTATTTAGAATAAAAAAGCCGAGCGTGATCTCGGCTGTGTTTCTGCCCTCAATTTCAGAAATCGGTATCCTCAAGGTTCAGTAACTCATGGAGCCCATCTTTGATCTTGTCTTCCGTGCGATTAGCAGCCAAGGAACCTTTACATTTTGGGCATTGCGCCTTGCCGTCAATGATGACGGCGTCCCCTACGGTTCCCGTCCACAGACAGTGGTCGCACTTGCACGGGAAAGCCCTGACTTCGTCTGAAAGTACCGTATCCGACTTACTTGTGTCCATAATTTTATTCTTTCTGTTGCCGGTTGAAATACTATAACGAAATACTATATTTGTCATCATCTTAGAAACAGTGATAGACTATTCTTACATTGTTAGAAGATAAGGAAAAACTGAATAAGGAGAATCTCTATACAGGCTTGAAAGTGCTGTGGAAATACATCAGCCAGTACAGGCGTGAGATAGCCGTGCTTTCTATCATGGGAATTTTTTCTGCGATTGGCAATGGCACGATTCCCTACATTGCGGGCAAGTTTTTTGACGCGATATCGAGTACTGCGGTTGTGGACTTTTTCTGGCAACCCGTTTCGCTTTACGTTGCGCTTCTCATTCTTTGGGCGATTATTCAACTGATTACCTACACCCTCGACTGGAGAATTAATATTTTGAGCGAGAAGTTTTCGAATGTAATCTGGCTCGACTATTTGAGCAAGGGGTTCGGGTACCTTCTTCTTTTGCCCGTGTCATTTCATAAGACGAACAAAATCGGAGAGATTAGCAACAAAATTAATGTGGCGGCGAGCGCGCTTGAAACCATTGCTGGCAGGATTGTGATTGACCTTTCTCCGCAAATATTGAGCATTGTGATTGCTTTCGGAATCACTTTCTACCTTCAGCCCCTTCTCGCGTGCGTTCTTTTGGCGGGAGTGGTCATCTATATTTTTATTTTTTCCACGAAAATTCAGCATACCTCCATATACCAGAAAGAGTACTGGGACGTGCTCAACTTCGTTTTCGGAGAATCGTACGACGTGGTCGGGAACGCCCTCGCTATCAAACAGGCGACGGCCGAAGAGTACGAAAGAAATCGGCTCTCGACGAAAATGAAAAGCGCGATTCCGCTTTGGATGCGCCTCACCAAGCTTTGGGGAAGTTTGACGCTCTATCAGCGAATGACCATTCTCGCGACGCAGATTACTATTTTCATCGTTTCGGTTACCTATATTCATGCCGGTAGAATGACAATCGGGGAGCTGATCGCCTTCAACGCATACGCGGCGATGGTGTTCGGGCCGTTCGTTGTGATTGCGCGCAACTGGCAGACAATTCAAAACGGCATCGTGAATATTCAGGAGACGGAAAAAATTTTGCAGGTGGAGCCGGAACTTTATGAGGGCAAGGACGCGGTGAGGCTAGACCTTAAAGGTGATATTGAATTTAAAAATGTATTTTTTCAATACGAAGAAGGCAAGCAAGTCTTGGAGGATATTTCTTTCACCGTCAAAGGAGGGCAGGTCGTGGCGTTGGTAGGGGAGTCTGGCGTTGGCAAGAGCACGCTCATCGACCTCATCTCCGCATATCATTTTGCTTCCAAAGGAATGGTGCTGATTGACGGACACGAAATAAAAAAAGTGCAGTTGAGAAGACTCCGAGAGCAGATAGCGGTCGTCCCGCAGGAGGTTGTGCTATTCAATGACACGATAAAAATGAATATCGCATACGGCAACTTCAAAGCTACTGATGATGAGGTGCGGGAGGCCGCGGTAAAAGCGCACGCCTTGGGCTTTATCGAAAAATTTCCAGAAAAGTGGAATCAGATAGTGGGGGAGCGGGGAGTCAAGCTCTCCGTTGGCCAAAAACAGCGCGTGGCTATTGCCCGGGCAATTTTACGCAACCCCAGGATTCTTGTTCTTGATGAGCCGACTTCTGCCTTGGACGCTGGTTCCGAGAAAATTATTACGGAATCTCTGGATGAGCTCATGAGGGGTAAAACGACTTTCATCATCGCGCACCGCCTAAGCACGGTTAGAAAAGCTGACCTTATTTTGGTATTTAAAGAAGGGCGGATTCTTGAATCGGGAACGCATGAGGAGCTTTTGACTTTAAAGGGGGGAGAGTATAGGAGACTCTACGAGTTGCAAATTGGCCTTCATTCGTAGGATAAAAAAGCTCCCGAACACGAAGTGTTCGGGAGCAGTGCAGATTTTCTTGGTCTTAGTGGGCCTTTATCAGATGACCGACACTGTATTTCTGACCCTCATGCCAACCAATCTGCTTCATAAAATCTGGAGGCATTGCATTCTTCTTGATGTCGTGCTGGCGAATGACCACGAGCAGAGTGTCGGGGTCCGCCATTTCGTCGACGGTCGCTCCAGTTCCGCTTTCGCCATTCTCGACAGCCGACTTGAAGTATATCCATGTTACACCCGGTCGTACTTCCACAGAGAAGACTCCTTCTATAGTGTTGGTCGCGGGATATGTTAGCAAATGAATCTTGGCCAAGTATAATTTGACATCATAATGAGCCCCCAATTCATAATTATTGAACCGGTTGATGTGGCCCATAATTTTGATTGTCGGAAATATGGTTCCCGCCTCTTCAACCTTGCACGCGATCGAGTCGTCGCCTTCTACGCCTTCCTTGCAGGAGACAATTGGTGAGATGCGTGCTGTGCCGGTGAATTCATCGGCGCCAATGAGACGGTAGCCGTATTGTCCCGGGCCACCTTCGAACACGCGAGAGGAAGTTACGAGTAGACCTGGCCACTTGGTGAACAATGTCCCGTTGCCATTAAATTGCCAGGCATGCGTCACATCATTCCGGTACATGATGTGAACCGGAGTGAAATACGGATTCTTTGGAGCTAGATGAGCATTTTCACTGATCCAGACATGGCGCGCTGCCATTAATTCAGGCGACTCTTCGGAAATACCGAGAAGATGAGCCTTTTCGCGCATCGTCAAAGTCTTGGGGCGTGACCAGATGAAGAACAGGATGAGTAGTGCTCCAACGCCTAAGGATAGGCATAATAGAGTAAACCTCGTGATTCGTCGGGGGCGGCGTTTTTGCTGATTTCTCATACTTTATTTTTTTTTGGAAAACTGCGGTCTACTTAATACGCTAACATACATTGCTATCAGCGTCAATGCATGCACTGCGGTAATGTGGAAAAGCCCGATTGTTATTGAATGTATAATGTTATATACTATTAGAAATTATAAATTAATTAATTTTAATTATTTCTAACATGAAAATAAGAACTTTGTTCTCTGTCGGAGGTGTTTTGATTGCAATGTTTCTCGCGGTGCTCTTTGTTCCGAGGTCGGCGTCCGCGACGGTGAAATGCGACTTCACTCGAGACCTTGATTTGGAAAGTCAGGGTGATGATGTTCTGTGCTTGCAAAAATATCTAAATGACATAGGAATTATTATTGCGCCTTCAGGCCCGGGCTCTCCCGGGAGTGAGACCGATCTTTTCCGAGATTTGACAAAAAAAGCCGTGATGAATTGGCAAAAATCTTTTGGGATATCACCCGCAGGCGGATATTTTGGTCCTATTTCAAGAATGAAATACAATGAAGTCATTGCGCTTGCGCCAATTCCTTCACCCACGCCTACTCCCACGCTTACCCCTTTATCTTCGCCATCAGTGACGCCACAAGTTTCGCCGTCTCCTACTCCTACTCGGTCTCCCGCGCCATCGAATACTTCTTCAAGAGCTCAAATTGACGCTGAAAAGGAAATAAGGAATGCTTTTAGCATGATAGATGATGCGGAAGATGAGATTGACAACGCAAAAGATGACGGAGAGAATGTTGAAGTCGCGGAGAGTAATCTCGATGATTCGAGGGATGACCTTTTCGATGCAGTTTCTTCCTACTTTGACAGAGATTACGAGGACGCGCTCAAGAAAGCTAGAAATGCTTCAAGCAATGCCGAAGACGCATTTGAGGATGCTGGCGGAAAATCCGATGAAGACAAGGCGGAGGATCTCATAGATGATGTTAAAGACCAGATTGATGACGCATGGGAGACGATTGACGCCGCGGACGATGACGGAGAAAGTGTAGGTAACGCTGAAGATTTATTGAAGGAAGCAGAAGATACTCTTGACGATGCAGAGAGTGAGCTCGATGACGAGAATTTTGATGAGGCGGAAGATCTTGCCAAAGATGCGGAGGATCTCGTCGATGAAGCAATTGATGCCATAGGTGAAAGCAACACAAAGGATAGACAAAGCGCGAGAAATGAGATTAATGACGCAAATGAAGCCTTGGACGATGCGAGGGATGAGGTTGAGAACGCAAAAGATGACGGGGATGACGTAGACGAAGCGGAAGATTTTCTCGATGATGCGGAAAACCTCATCGAGGATGCAGAAAACGAATATGACGATGAGAACTACGATGATGCGGAAGATTTTGCGAAAGATGCTCAAGATAAGGTAAAGGACGCTCTCGATTCCATCTAGATTTTTTCGGTTCAAGTTTCGTCACTAGTTACAAACCATCCCAACATTTTAAAGCATGTTGGGATGGTTTGTTAAAAAAAGACGCCAACTGAAGTTGGCGCGCTTAGAAATCAAGACGTGTCGTAAGGAACGACAGTGTGCTGTGTGTCGTAGGTGCAGTTTGGGCAGAAGATTAATAGAACCTCGTTAACAACGGGATTCCAGTTTTGGCTGATACTACCCGGATGAACGAGTTTGCAGTGAGAGCATTCGACATTCACCTTGATCGTCGAGGTGAAGCCAGGAGGTGTTTTGGGAGCTGTATGTCGTATTCTCATTCCATATTGATAATACAAATGATTTATGGTATTGTCAATTTTTAGAGCTATTTTTCGACGCTTTGAACGTAGGAAAAAAATTCCACGAATATGAAAACTATTCTTCATATGGCAGTATCCCTAGACGGGTATATTGCCGATATAGACCACAGCTCCAGCTGGGTTTCTCAAAATTGACGAAGACCTTTTTTTAAAACGAGCAATGAAGGCTGGCTGTGTTGTTGTGGGAAAGAAGACGTTTCAGCAATATTTCGGAGACATTTATCCCGTGGCTTCCGCGCTCAATATAGTCTTGTCCAGGGAGACGGAGAATCCCAAAAAAGACAACATCATCTGCATTATCTGGTTAAAAACTAAATTGTGATTTTTGCGACACACTTAAAAAAACTGTGCGAAGAATATGCCATCGGCGATTACGTCGCTCATCGAGAAATTAAGGAGGGAATTCTTAATCAGAACTATTTTTTAAAAACTACGCAGGGCAACTATTTTGTTAAATCCGTTCGGGAAAAAAGTAAGGACAGAATTGTTACCACTTTTGAGGTGGAGACATATATGAAATCGCAAGGGATTCCGGCTGTTGTTATGCTCCCCACGAAAGCGGGAAGAATCTCCGTTACTATGGGAGATGAAGCACTTACTTTATACCCGTTTATTGAGAGTGACCGTTCCCATTCCTACTTGAATGCTGATTTTAGAAAGATGGGAGAAATGCTTGCGAAAATTCATAGAGCGGGCAGTAGGAAATTGCCTGACTCTTTGCGCGATGTTAAGAAATTTGTTCAACCGGAGTCTCGTGTGACTGCCGAACGGCTCAAGGAATACAAAAATGAAATTCTAGGGAAGCATGAACAGGATGAGACTGACAGGCTTTTTGTCAACTATATTGATTTCAAGCTTTCCATTATACCCCGACTTGAATCAGTCGAGCTTCCGAACGACACTCTCACCCATGGAGACTATCATCCGGGAAATATTCTGTTCGAAAAAAAATCCCGAAAAATTATCGGTGTTTGTGATTGGGAAAAAGCGGAGATTGCTCCGCGCTCATATGAATTGGCTCGCTCGCTTTTCTATACGTGCTTTAATGATGTCGGAAAGATTGAGGGATTGCTTGAACATTCAAGAGAATTTTGCTCGGGTTATTTTTCGGTGTATCCGATGGACGCAGAAGAAATGTCCCGAGGGCTCGCACTGAGACTTTCTAAAATGGCGCTTTCAAGCTGGATCGAGGAAACATATTATCAACGACATGATGACAGGGCGAACAGATTCATTAAAAATGAAATGCATATTTTGAACCTCGCAGTGAATAAAAAATTACTGGACACTGTAAAAGGTTCAGCACTCAATTTCGAGATGCCCGACTAATTTTTACATCATACCAACATACTGGAGTATGTTGGTATGATGTTTCAAACTTCTATTGATGGGATAGACCGCATCATAAAGCGGAATAGTATTCTAGTATTTTGCAAAATACTTGAATGAAAAACCTAAGGGTTATATAATCAAGCATTATGGAAAATAATTTTCGCAAATTAGAAAGAGTTTTTAAAGGAGTGGCTAATCATCGACGGTTGCAAATTTTGGAATTACTTAGACGTGAACCAGAATTGTCTGTAGAGGAGATTGCAGAGAAGACTGCTACTGAATACATGAACGCATCTGACCACATACGTAAGCTTGCAATGGCGGGATTTGTTATGAAAAGGAATCAAGGAAACAGTGTGAGGCATAAACTGACACCACGTGCCGAATCTATTCTAGTATTTTGCAAAAGACTAGAATAGATGAGCTTGAAATGATTTGGATGTAGAAGTATATTAATTAAGCACATTACTTACTCCGATCCCGTCGGGGGGGGGCTATCTATAGTATGAAAGAAATCGAAGTAAAAGCGAGATTGAGGGATAAAAAGGCGGTGGTTAAAAAATTGAAGTCAATTGGCTGTGTGTTTGAGGTGCCTGTTACACAAAGCGATACAGTGTATGCGAAGGTTGTTGGCACAGTATCCAAGTATTTATCGAGCGATGTGTTTCTGCGAATTCGAGTAAAAAATGGCAAAAAAATCTTCTTCACCGTTAAAAAGCCGTTGTCGAATGGGCTTGATAAACTGGAATATGAGGTGGTGGTAAACTCAAAGGTGGAAATAGAACAAGCGATACTGCTTATGGGTTACAAGAAGGCAGTTGAGGTGAACAAAACGCGAATTGTGGCAAAATACAAAGAGCGTGAAATCTGTATTGACGAAGTTCAAAATCTGGGGACTTTCATTGAGGTTGAAGAGCTTAGAGCAGATGGTGATTCGGAGAAAATCCAGGATGAGCTTTTCGCCTTTGTCGAGTCATTGGGCGTTTCAAGGGAAGACAGAGTCTTTTCCGGATACGATATATTGATGCTTCAGAAGTTAAAATAAAGTTACATACCGATTCAGCACCTCTTCGAAAATGAGAGATTTTGCTATAATTAAAATATGAAAGAAAATTACGCGGAAACGCCCAAAAAAAGATTAAGCGAGTTTTTTAAGGCGAAGGAGTTATTCAAAGAATTTGAGGATATATCAATTCTTGAAATTACCTCGTATGTCGTGAAAAATGCAGGCGAGGGCGAAGAAAATAAATATGACATACCCCGGAATATCATTGAGCCATTCAGGACAGAGCAGGAAAAAAGAGTGCGGACTATAATCGAGTATTACGAGTCGTTTCTTTCTGACGTCGGTTGCAAGCTGGCTTTAGTAAACTCTCCAACGGGCTTTAAATTCGCTGTTGCCGATGTTTTATCGGTCGATTTTTCTCTCTCCTTGGAAAACAAGGAAAAGTTTATTTCATTCCTCGAATCATTTCCGCGAGGGGACGAAGCTGACATAAATGCATTGAACCAGCTCATTGCGGATAACATGCTCAAGGAGTTTTATAATAGCTCGGGAACTGATTTCAAGGAGGACAATAATTTTATTGAGATTATTTCTGGGGCGAAAGAGATCCGAGACGAGCTCGGAAAGATTGATGAGGACGCATTTCGGGAGAGTAGGGAAAATTTAGACGCTATAGACGTGGCTACCAAAGGAGGGTATCTTAATGAATACATTGAGGCAAAGAACTGTGGCATTTTAGAATCGCCCGATTCTACTTGGAGGTATGCTCTCTATTTTAATTTGGCGATTCCCTTTATTACGCTTCAAGACTGTGAGCAAAAATGGCATCAAATATTTATCGTATTGAATTCACTTCGCTCAAATAGCAGGACTGTCGCACTCTACAAATTCGCAAGAGAGAATGTTCTTGCCGCCCTTGCAGGTTCAATACGCGAGATTGAGAAAAACCTTGAGGGCGATAACGAGGAACTCAAAGAGAGCGGGAGGAAATGGCTTCCATTCATGAGGAAAATCAAAGATGAATTTGAGGCATGGTATTAATATTTCTCGATTGAATGCATACTAAAGAGCAGAAAGACATCTTCATAATTTCAAGCCTGCGAAACTGGTATGCACGCTATGAAAGACCGATTTCGTCGCTCTCCCTTGTCGGGGGATTCATTTTTGACGCCATCGTATTGAAGAGGGTGGATATGTTTTGGGAAAATTTTTGGGTGGCGGTGCATTTGGGGGTTGTCGCTCTCTGCATTATTTTCATCAATGGGGGAGAAAATGAAGATATGAATGCAAGTGACCCCGCGCGGATACACTTTTGGCTCATCAACGTTCTCCAGTTTACTTTCGGCGGGCTTCTCTCGACCTATCTTGTTTTCTATTTTCGAAGCGGGAGTCTCTCTGTGAGCTGGCCTTTTTTTCTCATTTTAATTGTCGCTTTTGTTGCGAATGAGTCGCTCAAGAGGCATTACGCAAAATTGAGTTTTCAGATAAGCTTCTTTTTTCTCTCGATATACTCGTTTGCCATCTTCATTTTGCCCGTTGCGCTTCATAGAATTGGAGATTTGATTTTTCTCCTAAGCGGGCTCGCGAGCCTTCTTATCCTCTGGATATTTTTGAAGATTTTGAGGTCTGTCACGAAGGAAAAATTTGTGAAAAGCCGTCGGATAATATTCCTATCCATTTCCGGGATATTTGTTACCATAAATATGCTTTATTTTTTTAATCTGATTCCTCCGATACCGTTATCTTTGAAAGACGCAGGCATCTATCACAGTGTGGCGAGAATGAGTGACGGGAACTACGAAGTTGCTTCTGAAGGAGGTTCGTGGTTTGACATTTTCAAGCGATATCAGGATTTTCATGCAACGCCCGACACGACTGTCTATGCGTATAGCGCAATATTTGCTCCCTATTTTTTGGATACCTCCATTGTTCACGAATGGCAAAGATACGATGAGAATTCAAGGAAATGGATAACAATGGGCAGGGAGGTGCTACCTGTTGTCGGAGGGCGGGAAGGCGGTTTTCGAACATTTTCGGAAAAAACAATTCTCAATTCCGGAAGGTGGCGCGTAAACGTTGAAACTCCTCGGGGAGCTGTTCTGGGGCGTCTTCTTTTTAGGATTATCCCGGTCGAGCAGGAACCAGAATTAAAAACAACAATAAACCAATGAAAAAGAAAGAGCGAATTATTGGGCTTCCGCGAAATGTATTCTTCCTCGGGCTGACGAGTTTTTTCAACGACTTCTCTTCGGAAATGATACTTTCCATTTTGCCCGCTTTTTTTATTTCCGTTTTGAAAACCGGCGCGGCCTCTCTGGGTCTGGTTGAGGGCATCGCTGATTTTAGCGCGAACGTTATTAAAATTTATTCCGGGAGATTTTCCGATAAAATACAGAAGAAAAAAATATTTGCCGTTTCGGGCTATGTCCTTTCCGTCTTTACTCGACCCTTCTATTATTTTGTCGGGAGCGTTGCGGGAGTCGTGGGATTAAGGGTAGCCGACAGAATCGGAAAAGGACTCCGTGATTCTCCGCGGGACGCGCTGATTTCCCTCTCAACGCCCGAGGGTGAGATGGGACGGGCGTTCGGATATCATCGGGCGATGGATACCGCCGGGGCGATAGTGGGTCCGCTTGTGGCGTTTCTCATACTGAGACAATTTCCTCAAGGATTTAATATTATATTCGTAACTGCATTCGTCGTGGGACTCGCGGCTCTCGCAAGTCTTGTGTTGGTCAAGGAAATCAAAGTGATGGCTCAAAATAGGAAAGAGGTCGCCTCATCGCCGTATGCATTTCCGCTCCAATTCAAGTTGTATCTCGCCTCGATGTTTCTTCTTTCATTGGGTACACTACCGGTAGCGATACTTCTTTTCAGAGCGAAAGATATCGGATTTATCATCGCATCAATCCCGCTCTTCTACATGATTTACAGTATTTCATACGCTCTGTTTTCTGCTCCTGCCGGACGAGTGGCTGATAAAATCGGCGAAAAAAAAGTCATTTTTTTTGGTTACTTCGCCCTTTTGGCGGGATACTTGGTTCTGGGAACTGCGCAATCTCTCTTGATGCTTATTGCCGGTTTTCTGCTTGTTGGTGTTTTTTCCGCGCTTACTGACGGAACGCAGAGGGCACATGTGGCAAATATAATTCCGGGAGGATATCATGGTAGCGCGTTCGGGTATTTGAATGCTGTCATCGGCTTCGGCTATCTTTTCGCCGGCATCGTCGGGGGCTATCTTTGGCAGAATTTTGGCGCCGTTTCAGCATTGGGGGCGAGCGTAATTGCGGTCATACTCGGATTGATTCTTTTCTCAATCAGAGCAAAATGAGGAAGAGGGCTTTGCGCCTTTTTGCCACTTTTCTTTCTACCGCGCTCTGCTATACTATTCGAAGTTAGTTTAGGTAATTTATCAATTTTAATAATTTTATTATGCAAGAATCAAATAGAAAGGGAGGCCTTGCTCCGATTGTTGTCGCTATTATTGTCATCGTCGCTCTTCTGGCAGGAGGAGGGATATATTATGCTGCAAAGAAAGGCAAGCCCATGGGAGAAGTAAAATCCGATACCGATGTAAAAACAGGCACGTCGGAAAATCTGCAGACAGGCTCGCTTAGGAGTCTCATTTCTCTCGGAAGCAGTGTAAAGTGCACAATCGGCGGGGAGGGAACAACGGGAAATCTTTCGGGAACAGTCTATATTTCGGGTAGCATGATGAGAGGGGATTTTACAATGGCTGGAGCACAAAGCTCATCTGATTCTCATATGATAAATAGTGGAGGTCAATCATATATGTGGACCGGAAATCAAGGCATAAAAATGAAGGCGGGCGAGACGAATTCGAATGGTTCGCCTCAATCGAATGACTCGATAGATTTGGATCAGAACGTAAATTACAAATGTAGCGACTGGATTAAAGATGATTCAAAATTCAGTCCTCCAACAACTGTTAATTTTGCGGATTTTAACGAGATGATGAAAAATGCCGACACGAAAAAAATTCCGTCGGGATATGGGTACTAGGTACTAAAAACGTCTAACTTACAAACATCATGAAAATTAATGAGATTGCATTCGTAACCTATGGAGTGAAAGATATGCCGCGCGCAAGGAAATTTTACGAGGAGACTCTTGGTTTGAAACCGACGAGCGTGTGGGAAGGCGAGAAAATGGCTTTTATTGAGTACTCATTCGGAAAGTCGGGGGTGCATACCCTTGCCATAGGCAAAGGGGCGAAGAATTTTAAACCCGGGAAAGGCGGCGCGACGGTGGGGTTAGAAATGGATAATTTTGATTCCGCAATCGAAAGTTTGAAGAAAAACAAGGTGAAATTTATTATGCAACCGTATGACACCGGCGGTTGTGACATGGCAATTATTGCCGACCCGGACGGAAATCAGCTCATGATACATAAGATAAAAAGCAAGTCCAAATAAATTTCTTCCGATGAAGCCTCCAAAAAAGTCGGATCGGCCTCTCGACTGGCTCCCAACTGGTCAAAGTATTTCACGCGTGTTCATATTTAAGAACTTTCAGGGAAGTATCGATTTCGTAAATCGGGTAGCACGGTGCGCCGAGGAAGACAATCATCACCCTGACATTGATATTCGATGGGACAAAGTAACCCTCACGTTTTCCACTCATAGCGAAGGCAAAGTAACGGAAAAGGACTACCGAATGTCAGCTAAGTGTGATGAGATTTACTCCGCTACTCAAGGAAGTTCGTGATTGCGGAAAGGATTTTACGCTTTTCCCCGGGTCTAAACCACATAATTCTCTTATTTTTTCGAAACCAAGTTCTCTGGCGTTTTGCAAAATGCCAGCTTTCGATTTGTATGCTTTGGATCATCTCTTCCCGAGTAATGATTTTTCTTAGGTATCGAGAAATAAATCTATATTCAAGTCCCAATTCATCCAGTCTTTTCCATGAGAGCCCTTTCTTACGGAGATTTATCACTTCACGAATCATCCCTTTTCTTAATCTCGCGAGTAAACGGTCGGATATCTTCTCCTTGAGGACCTTGTCGGGCAGGTCTATTCCGATTTGAAGAGAGTCATATGGCGAGCTTTGAGTAATTTTTGGCACATGACCGAGCGATTTTGCAATTTCGATAGCCCGAATAAGCCGGACCTTGTTGCGGGGGTCTATTGTAGAAGCGCACACATAGTCTAATTTTTTTAACATTGAAAAAAGTCGAGAAGCAGACTGTAATCCAAGTTTTTTTCTCAATTTAGGATTAGGTGCGACTTCAGGAAAGTTCGTGTTGTCTATGAGAGTCTGAATATAAAATCCTGTTCCTCCGCAGATGATTGGAACGTTGCCTCTTTCCGCGATTTCCTTTATTTTTACACGTGCGAGGTTTTTGAAACTCTCAACACTGAATCTTTTTTTGGGATTTGCCACGTCAAGGAGGTGGTGGGGAATTCTATGCATCTCGCGCGCAGAGATTTTACCGGACCCCAGATTGAGCCCCTTATAGACCTGACGAGAGTCGGCCGAAATAATTTCGCCATTAAATGTCCTGGCCATTTTAACTGCCAAATCGCTCTTACCGCTCGCTGTCGGGCCTAAAATAACAATAATCTTCTGTTTCATTCCACTAAATTAGCACACCATAGATAAAAAAAATACCGCAGGATAGTCTGCGGTGAATTTTACCTGAGGCACTCGATGGAAAGTGCTGGAATCATTTTTTCGATAAATTCGCAAAGCGCAGTGAGGTTTTTTTGTCCGCTCATAATTTGTTGGACAGTCTCTGGATCCTGGTAGAGACCCAGCAGTTCCTCAATGGCTTTCCAATCACTCCAAGGTACGTCGAGCTCAAGAAAACCGCAGGATGTTACATGAACATCATCAAAAAAACATGCGATTTGATTCCGAAGATGAATCGAAAGAAACGATCGGTCGGTGTTGTGCATGAGAGGTCACTTTCTCAAAAGGGTCTGGGTTGAACTACACTCTAATGCTAAATGGTAGCATCTGTCCTCTAAATGTAAATTGATTTTTGTGCATAACTTAAGTAGACTCTAGGTAAGCCGGGATGGCGGAATTGGTAGACGCACACGACTCAAAATCGTGCGGAGTAATCCATGAGAGTTCGATTCTCTCTCCCGGCACACGAGTTTCGAGTGTGGTGGGAAGAAAGCTGTCTGCACAGCTTTCTTCCTGCCACGACATTTCGATTTTCTCATTTCCGATATCGTGTTATAATTATTTAAATTAGAAATAAGTACACTTTACAATTTACACTTTTAACTTTTTTTATGTCCCAATTTTATAGCGATTCAATATTCTGGATTGAGGTAGAAAAAATTAAGCCAAACCCTTTTCAGCCCCGAAAGGAATTTGAAGAAAAAAGACTTAAAGATCTGGCGGATTCTATTCGCATGTACGGAGTGCTTCAGCCGCTCGTAGTTACTAGAAAAGAAATTATAAATGACGGCGAAGGTCTGATCGTCGAATACGAACTCATATCGGGAGAGCGAAGGCTTCGGGCTTCAAAACTTGCAGGACTTTTGCAGGTGCCGGTGCTTATCCGCGCTACCGAGGATAATGACCGAGTGAAACTCGAGCTCGCCATCATTGAAAATCTTCAGAGAGAGGACCTGAATGCCGTGGAGCGGGCGCGGGCGTTCGAGAGATTGACAAAGGAATTCAACTTCAAGCATCTCCAGGTCGCGGAAAAAATAGGCAAAAGCCGAGAGTATGTCACAAACACCCTCCGAATCCTTTCTCTTTCGAGTGAAATTCTCGACGCTCTCTCACAAGGAAAAATTACCGAAGGACATACTCGGCCCCTTTTGATGCTCACCGATAGGCCTGAGGAACAGGCCACTCTTTTCAGGGAAATTTTGATAAAAAAAATGAATGTGCGCGAGGCGGAAAATATTTCGAGAAAAATCGCTTTCGAGAGAGCGCGAAAGAAAGACAACTCGCTTGACCCTGAAATTATGGAGCTTGAAACAAAGCTTACCGAGTCGCTCGGAACAAGAGTGCAAATCGAAAGGAAGGTTGTTGGAGGCAAGGTTGTGATCGATTACTTCACCACCGATGATCTCCGCAATATCATCGAGATTATGAACACGAATAAGCCGAGGGACCGCCAAGAAATGCTCAAAAAGCACATTGCGCTTCAAAATAAATCCGAATTGCCGACCGCGTTACCCGAGCAGGTTTCGAATAACGCGATAATCGAAGAAAATCCTGTTGTAATAATTGGCGAGCTTTCAGTCGCGGAAGAAATGATGGAAGCGAAAAGTGAGGAGCCGTCAAGTGACGAGGACAGTGATCTCTACTCGATGAAGAATTTTTCAATTTAAGAGAAGATGAATTTCTCCAAGGGTAACCCTTGGATTGAGCAGGATAAAAAAGCAATATGTTGCCACTCTACAGTGGTTTTATCTGGATTGTGGTTTCGACATATTTTATTCGGGCAACGTTCAGGTATGGTTTTGGGTCACAAGTCGATTTCGTTCCGTCGAACGAAATCGCTCGCGACCCCGACTCGGCATTTCCTTTTGTTAAAGGAAATATGCCTCCGTCTCACCAAAACTTGTTGCGCATGCAACGCAGGTTGCATGCTCATAAATCTACTTATTGGCTTTATGCGGGTTGTGGTTGGGACATAGATTATTCGAGCAACGTTCAGGTATGGTTTTGGGTCACAAGTCGATTTCGTTCCGTCGAACAAAATCGCTCGCGACCCCGACTCGGCATTTCCTTTTGCTAAAGGAAATATGCCTCCGTCTCACCAAAACTTGTTGAGCATGCAACGCAGGTTGCATGCTCATAAATCTACTTATTGGCTTTATGCGGGTTG
>JBDTMN010000019.1 GCA_039934295.1 Candidatus Taylorbacteria bacterium
TTCTCACTGCTTTGGAGAGACCAAAGAGTGCAATATGTATCTGGCCTTATGCAGTTGATAGTGCTGGGATTGCTGTTTATATTTCCGATGAATTCTGATACACTAGAGCAATACTCTATTACAAACATGAAAAGAACCTATATCAAAGACTTAAAAGAACACATGGGCAAGGAAGTTTCTATTTCTGGATGGGTGGATGTGAGGCGCGACCACGGCAAGCTTATTTTCATTGACCTCCGTGATATGTCCGGCACTGTGCAGATGGTGGCATTGCCTTCTCATGCTGAGGCGCACGGCGTCGCCAGCCGTGTCCGTGATGAATGGGTGCTCTCCATTGCGGGGAAAGTCAACGCAAGACCTCCAAAAACCGTGAAAGAGGGCTTAAACGGCGATTTGGAGCTGGAAATTCTAGAAATTAAGGTTCTAAACGAATCGTTGACCCCGCCCATGGATATTCATGGAGACGGTCGGGAAATTAACGAGGAGATACGGTTAAAATATCGCTATTTGGATTTGAGACGGCCGAGACTTCAAAAAAATATTCGCATGCGTGATACAATCATTACTTTTTTCCGGGAATACATGCATAAGAACCATTTTGTGGAGATTGAAACCCCCATCCTCATGAAAGGCACTCCCGAAGGCTCTCGCGAATACATCGTGCCCTCGCGTCTCGAGAAGGGCAAATTTTATGCTCTTCCGCAGTCCCCGCAACAGTTCAAACAGCTCTCAATGGTCGCAGGCTTCGAGCGATATTTCCAGATCGCGAGATGCATGCGCGATGAAGATTTGCGGGGCGACCGCCAACCCGAGTTTACTCAGCTCGATTTCGAAATGTCATTTGTAACGCAGGAAGATGTGCTTGCCTACACTGAAGCAATGTTTATCGAGCTCGTTCTCGCTCTTTTTCCCGAGAAAGTTTTCACAAAGGTGCCGTTTCCTCGGATTACCTACAAAGAGTCGATGGAAAAACACGGCTCCGACAAGCCCGACATGAGGCAGGATAAAAATGACCCGAATGAGCTCGCATTTGTCTGGGTTCTTGATTTTCCTATGTTTGAAAAAGATGAAGAAGGGAATATCCAGGCAACGCATCATCCATTTTGCTCGGTAAAAGAAGAAGATAAGGAAAAATTTATGAAGGCGGGAGCAGAAGACGACAAAGAGCTCTTAACCGTTCGAGCAAACGCATACGACCTCGTGTTGAATGGCTACGAACTTTCCTCGGGAAGCATTCGGATACACGAGCGCGCCCTTCAAAAGAAAATTTTTGACCTACTCCGAGTGAGCGAAGCTGACCAGAAAAATAAATTTGGCCACATGCTCGAGGCCTTTACCTACGGAGCTCCTCCCCATGGCGGATTTGCTCCCGGAATTGACAGGATTGTCATGCTCCTTATGGGCGAGCCAAATATCCGTGAAGTCATTGCCTTCCCAAAAACGGGGGAGGGGAAAGACCTCATGATGGGCTCGCCAAGCGCCGTTGAAGAAAAACAACTCCGCGAACTTGGAATTGAACTTCGAAAAAATAAATAAGGTTTGATATGGACACTTCTACACAATTTAAGGTGAAAACTGATGTTTTTGAGGGACCACTCGACCTTCTTTTGAATCTTATCGAAAAACGCAAACTTCTCATCAACGATATTTCTCTTGCTAAAGTTACAGACGATTTTATCGAGCATGTTAAACGGCACGAAGCATTTCCTATTTCGGACTCCGCGGATTTTATTTTCATCGCTTCTACTTTACTCCTCGTGAAGTCGAAATCGCTGTTGCCGAACCTCGATTTGACGGACGAAGAAGAGGGGAGTATTGAAGATTTGGAAAGGCGACTTAAAATTTACAAGGAGATAAAAGATCTCGCCCTGCATATCAAGGAGATGTTCGGAAAAGAGCTCATCTTTGGCCGTCTGGAGACAAAAAATATTACTCCCATTTTTACTCCGGAAGCCACGATTCAAAAAGATGCGGTATATCTTGCGATTGAGGATATTTTGAGGAATTTTCCGATGAAGGAAATGCTACCCCAGGTCAAAGTTTCGCAAGTCGTCAGCCTGGAAAAGATGATTGAACATTTAACGGAGAGAATAAAGTCCAGCTTAAAAATGAGTTTTCGGGAGTTTTCCAAATACGGAAAAAGCGAAAAGGTGCACGTAATCGTGAGCTTCCTAGCTATGCTAGAATTGGTAAAGCAGGGAATCATCAGCGTGCATCAGGAAAAAAAAGGCGACGACATTCATATGGAGACTGAAGAAGTGGGGACGCCAAGATACGGGAATTAAAAATAAATAGTTATAAAGTAGAAAGTTATAAAGTCTTAAGGAAAGAGAAAAAGAAATTTAACTTTATAACTTGTAAACCTTATAACTTTATAAACTTTCATGAATCTCGACGCACAAATCGAAGCCATACTTTTTTTTAAGGGAGAGCCTGTCACACTTTTCTGGCTTGCCAAAACGTTAGCCAAGGAGGAGAAAGAAGTAGAGGTGGCAATTCTCGAGCTTGAACGGAAACTCGAAGGGAGAGGGCTGGTCCTCATGCGTAAAGAAAACGAGGTGATGTTGGGCACGGCTCCTGCGTTTTCCTCTCTTATCGAAAGATTAACTAAGGAGGAGCTCTCTCGAGATTTGGGAAGGGCGGGGCTTGAAACGCTTTCGATTATCATGTACCGAGGTCCGCTTCCCCGCAGAGAAATTGACTACATTCGAGGCGTAAATTCTAATTTTATTCTTCGAAATCTGCTTATTCGAGGGCTTGTGGAAAAAATTAATTCTCCGGACGACGAACGCGTTTTTTTGTATAAACCCACCTTCGAACTTCTGCAATTTATGGGGCTTTCGAAAATTGAAGATTTACCCGAATACCAGTCAGTAAGAAAAACAATCGAGGAACTTAAGATGAATGCAGAGCAGGAAAATAAGGAGTCAGACGCGACTTAAACAAAATCAAACATGGATTTCAAAAATGGATTTTTTAATAATTTCATCAGTAGATGCATAGCATTGAAGAACAAATTCTTTTCTTCAATTCAGCTGGATGCGAAAGAGGGTGATACGCTCGGCAATCGGATTGCGAAGTCGCTTACCCGAGCGCAGGTTTTTTTATTCCTTCTTATTTTGCTTGCGGGCACTTCATACGGCACTCTTTCTCATTTTAGCTCGGCGAGGGGAGCAAAAAATGTCGAAGCTGCGGTTGCGAAAACGATTCCTCCCGCGGTCACTATTTTACCGCAAAAGTATTTTGAGAATATCGAGCTCGAAGCGAAAGCTGTGTACGTTCTCGATGTCGTGAACGGCAAAGTACTTTATGAAAAAAACGGGAATGTTCCACTTCCACTCGCTTCTCTTGTGAAAGTGATGACGGCTCTCGTCGGGAGCGACCTCGTGCCTAAAGACTCTGTGATTGAGATTGACGGGAATGCGCTTTCCAAAGAAGGGGATACGGGGCTCGCCCTCGGAGAAAAATGGAATTTTCAGGAACTTATTGATTTTACCCTTCTTGTTTCCTCAAATGACGGCGCTTCCGCAATTCGTGAAAAAGCCGACTTAATCCTAGGTGAAAGGGACGGTGTTGGGTATCAAGCTTCCGACTTTATTCGGGAGATGAACGTGAAGGTGGCAGAGCTCGGACTTAAGGACACTCGTTTTTTGAACGAAACTGGATTGGATGAAAACACGGAGGAAGCCGGCGGATACGGGTCAGCGAGGGATATGGCGCAACTATTCTCTTTCATTATTACACAAAAACCGAGGCTTCTTGAGGCGACCAAATATGATGGTCTTATGATCAAATCCTTGGACGGAATTCTCCACGACCTTGTAAATACCAGGAAAAATTCATTGGCCATTCCATCGATTTTGGGTTCTAAAACAGGGTTTACTAATTTGGCGCAGGGCAATTTTCTCGTCGCGTTTGACGCGGGACTTCGGTATCCTATCGTCATCGCGGTTTTAGGCTCCAGTCAGGAGGGAAGGTTTGCGGATGCCCAGAGACTTGCGAATGCCACTCTCGACTATCTCAATCAAAAATAATTTTCTTATGCGAACCATTAAAATTGATAAAGTATTCCTGATGACGACCCTTCTTCTTATGCTTGCGGGCTTTATCATTTTTACCTCGGCAGCGCTCGGGCTTTTAGCCGGAGGAGGAACGGAATATTACTCCGTGGCTTTCAATCATATCGTCTTCGGGATTATTTTTGGAAGTGTGGCCTTGATTGTCATGTCTCGAATATCCTATAAGCATTGGAGGACGTTTTCCGTCTATATTTTTATCATTACTCTTGTGGGCACGTTTCTTGTATTTGTTCCCGGCCTCGGTTTTGCCCACGGAGGCGCAAGGAGATGGGTGGAAATTGCGGGAATCTCATTCCAGCCCGGAGAATTCCTGAAAATAGGGTACATTCTCTGTCTTGCGAGCTGGCTCTCTGCCGTTAAGGAAAGAGTAGCAACGGTCCGACACGGTTTGGTGCCTTTTGTCATACTTTCCTCACTTGTGGGCGCCGCGCTTCTCTCCCAGCCGGACACTGATTCATTTTTGATTCTTTTTTTCTCAGGGGCCATGATGTTTCTCGCGGCAGGAGCCAGGTTTAAGCATATTATGCTTCTCGCGTTTGCGGGCATCGCGTCTATAGTCATTTTGGCTTTCATTCAGCCGTATATCATGAGCAGAATAAAAACTTTTTTTCATCCGGCAAACGATCCGCAGGGCTCTGGTTACCAGATTCAGCAGTCTTTAATTGCAATCGGGTCGGGCAGGCTGACTGGACGCGGGTTCGGACAGAGCATTCAAAAATTTAATTTTCTTCCTGAGCCAATCGGGGACTCAATATTTGCGGTTGCGGCAGAGGAGTTTGGTTTTGTGGGTAGTGTCATCATTATTTTTCTCTTCTCTCTTTTCGCACTCCGTGGTTTGCGAATCGCAATCCGATCACCGGACGTGTTTAGTAGACTTGTGACTCTCGGAGTTGTTATACTGATAGTGTCGCAATCGTTTTTGAACATGAGCGCGATGCTCGGCGTTTTGCCGCTTTCTGGCCTGCCTCTCCTTTTTGTGAGCCACGGCGGAAGCGCGATGATTGTCACTTTGGCTTTGGTCGGCATTGTCCTCAATATTTCGAAATACCAGCTGAAAAACAATTATAACAATTGACGATTGTCAAATGTAATTTTATGAAAGTTATTTTCACAGGCGGGGGAACGGGCGGACATTTTTATCCGATTATCGCGGTGGCGGAGGAGCTTACCGTGCTCGCGCAGGAGTTAAAACTCTTGGAAATGAAATTATACTTATTTTCCGATTCTCCCTATGGCGAGAAGTTTTTGTTTGACAATAAAATAACCTTCGTCAAGTCGACGGGAGGAAAAATGAGGAGGTATTTTTCCATTCTCAATTTTTTCGGTTTGTTTAAAACCGCGTGGGGGGTTATTACGACTTTTCGGAAAGTTTTTAAGATTTATCCGGACGTTGTGTTTGGCAAAGGTGGGTATGTGAGCTTCCCAACTCTGGTTGCGGCGCGACTCCTCGGCATTCCCGTTATTATTCATGAATCCGATTCGGAGCCTGGAAGGGTAAACCTCTGGGCGGGTAAATTTGCAAAAAAAATCGCAATTTCGTACCCGTCGGCGGCGGAGTTTTTTCCAAAGGATAAGGTTGCGTACACCGGCAACCCGGTTCGAAGGGGAATTAGGCATCCTCTCACGAGCGGAGCGCACGAGTTTCTCGGTCTCGAGGAGGATGTGCCAGTGATTTTTATTCTCGGTGGTTCACAGGGAGCAAAAATAATCAATGACACGCTTTTGCAGACCCTTCCAGAATTGGTGCAGAAATACCAGATTATTCACCAGACGGGCAGAAAAAATTATAAAGAAGTAGTGGAAACTTCCGGAGTAGTATTGGGCGATAACCAGTTTAAAGGCAGGTATAAGCCATTTGATTATTTGAACGACCTCGCTATGAGCATGGCGGCTGGAGTTGCGGATTTGATTGTCTCGCGCGCTGGCTCGGTCTTGTTTGAAATTGCCGCGTGGGGAATTCCTTCCATAATCGTTCCGATATCGCCCGAGGTAAGCCACGACCAGCATAAGAACGCCTTCCACTACGCAAGGACCGGTGCCTGCACCGTCATTGACGAGAATAATCTTTCTCCCCATATTCTGATTGCCGAAATAACACGACTTATCGAAGCTCCGGATGAGCTAAAAAAAATGAGCGAGGCCGCCAAAAGTTTTGGACACCCCGACGCAGCGAGGAAAATTGCCGAGGAGATTATGCGACTCGGGTTGCCACATGAAAAATAGATACCGCAAAAGGAGAGTGCTCTACAAACAAGTCCTTCGACTCTAGTGTGATATACTATCGGAACTATGAGTTTAGAAAAACGTTCAAACCCGTTTATTACTCGGTTTCCACCGAGTCCGACCGGTTTTTTACAGATGGGTAATGTGCGGACAGCCATCTACAACTATTTGCTGGCAAGGAAAAATGGAGGCCAATTTCTCCTACGGATTGAAGATACCGACCGAGAGCGCTCGACCCGAGAATTCGAGACGGCGCTCTTGGAGAACCTCAAATGGCTTGGTCTCACATGGGACAACGCTGAAGTTCCGCGACAATCGGAGCGAAACGACGTGTACAAGGGCTATCTTCAAAAATTGGTGAAGGAAGGCAAGGCGTACGTTTCAAAGGAAGACACAAAGGGCGACGCAACAAAAAGGGCCGAGGTGATTCGATTTAAAAATCCCAATACGAGGGTCGTATTTGCGGACATGATTCGCGGTCAAATAGAATTTGATACGACCGAACTCGGAGATTTCGTCATTGCAAAGAGCATGGATGAGCCCATTTACCATTTGGCGGTGGTGGTTGATGATTTTGAATCGAAGGTGACGCACATCGTTCGGGGGGAGGACCATATCTCCAATACTCCCCGTCAGATTCTTATTCAAGAAGCCATCGGTGCTCCCCGACCGATTTATGCGCATCTGCCTCTTATCCTTGACCGCGAACGCGCCAAGCTCTCTAAACGTAAACATGGCGAGAAAGTTTCACTTCGGCATTTTGAAAAAGAAGGATATTTGCCCGTTGCCATCGTCAATTATATGGCAATGCTCGGATGGAATCCCGGCGGTGACAATGAAATTTTTTCCCTATCGGAACTCATTCCGATATTCGATATTACAAAGGTTCAGAAGGGAGGCGCAATATTCGATGAAGAAAAATTGCGATGGTTCAACAAAGAACATTTAAAGAAAATTTCCAATTACCAGAGTCTAATTTCTAAGGAGATAAAAAAAGTTCTGGGAGAAGTTGATGATGAAATTGTTGAAAAAATTGCGCCGATTGTGTTTGAACGCATAAGCACATTCGGGGACATAAAAAAAATGAATGAAGAAGGGGAGCTTGCCTATTTTTTCGGCTCTCCCGAATACGACTCCTCCAAACTTTCCTGGAAGGACGAGAGTAAGGAGAAGACGAAAGGCCACCTCGAGAGCGTGCTCGCTCTCATTCAAAAAGCGCCGGAGAAAGATTTTACCGAAGCGGGTATAAAAAATGCCATCTGGAAATATGCGGAAGAGGCAGGGAAGGGGAGTGTGCTCTGGCCTTTGCGTTTTGCGCTATCGGGCCGTGAGAAATCTCCAGACCCTTTTACGCTCGCCTTTATTTTGGGAAAAGAAGAAACGGAAAAAAGGCTTGAGACTGCCATAAAAAAACTTTCATAAAAATGAAATTAAGATTAAGAACGATTTTATTCGGTCTGTCAATATTCAGCATTGGGTTTGGCATGACACTTCGTGTACCTGAAGCAGGAGCTCAAAATATTGACCAACTCAAGCAGAAGATAGAGGAGAGCAATGCCACGATACAAAAATTGGAACAGGAAATCGGCCAATACCGAACTCAAGTGGAAGCGGTCGGAAAAGAGGCCAAGACGCTTCAATCTTCCGTAAAGACTTTAGACATTACCCAGCAAAAATTGGTCACCGACATAAAAGTGACTGAAAATAAAATAGACTCGGCAAGTTTGACGATTGAAAAGGTAAATCTCGAGATTGGGAATACCGAAAAAGAGATTAAAGGAAGCCTAGCGTCGCTCGGAACAATTCTTCGCAACATAAATGAAAATGATGAGTCGTCACTGCTTGAAAGTTTTTTATCCCATAGTGAGATGTCGGAATTTTGGAATGACGTGGAAGGAATGAGCAAGCTCCAGGCAGAAGTTAGAAATAAAATGGCAATACTTAAGAGCCTTAAGAGCGAATTGGAAGCGAAACGGGAGCTTTCTCAAAAGACAAAGAATGACCTTGCCGATTTTAAGGAAGATTTGGGGGACAGAAAAAAGATAGTTGACGTGTCGAAAAACGAAAAGTCCACTCTATTGAAAGCCACGCAAAATAAAGAATCCAACTACAAAAAGATTTTGGATGAAAAAATCGCCTTAAAAACGGCTTTCGAGCAAGAACTTCTCCAGTTTGAGTCGGATCTCAAGATTGCCATCGACCCAAATTCTTATGTAAAGGCGGGGAAGGGGATTCTTGCATGGCCACTGGATGTAATTAAAATCACTCAAAATTTCGGTAACACCGCTTTCGCTCAATCCGGAGCTTATAATGGGCAGGGTCACAATGGAGTGGATTTTGGTGCGCCTGTCGGCACACCGGTCAAATCAGCTGGAGACGGAGTCGTGCTTGGCGTCGGAGACACGGATTTGGTCTGTCCGGGAGCATCCTATGGAAAATGGATATTAATTCAGCACGGAAATGGCCTTTCGACTTTATATGGACACCTTTCCTTGATTAAGTCAACTATCGGGCAGGAGGTGAAAGTTGGAAATGTAATAGGATATACCGGCAACACCGGTTATACCACGGGCCCGCATCTTCATTTTACGGTCTACGCAAGTCAGGGAGTGAAGATTCTTGAAAAGAAAAGCGCGGTCTGCAACGGAACCTACACCATGCCTATCGCGGACTTGAAAGCGTATCTTAATCCACTTTCTTATTTGTAGCGATGTACTATAATGAATCATATAATCTTTTAAATTTCCTATATGAAGAGGCTCATAAAAAACCGCCAGGGAGGATTTCTACAAATAATCGTCATTGTCATCATAGTGATCATCATTTTGACATATTTCGGAAATGACATAAAAAATTTTCTTGAATCAGGGCCGATAAAAGAGGTGTTTATGAAAATCTTCGCCGTCTTCAAAGACGTGTTTGTCTATCTGTGGCAGAGGCTTGTGGTAGATATTCTTTGGAATATGATTCTTCAGCCCATCCTTAATGTCGCTCGATGAAATTGAACAGTAGACTGTGGATAACTCGGGATAAAGATATATTGTGCGACATGCTCTGTTATAAATGAAAGACCCAGCTCACATTTTTTTGCACCTCTCCCCTTCTCATTTTAAATTTTGAGTTTGGCTTAAATAACCCTCAAGACAGTCTCTCATCTCTTCTTCCCCTTTTATTTTTTTGGGGAATCAACCGATAGTTTTTTATATTAAAATGACTTGTGTGAGCGTCCGTTTTATCACAAATCAGCAAATCAGCAAAAAAGGCCCCGAAGGGCCTTTTTGCGAATTATTTTGAGTTTAGTGCTATTTGAGACCAACATGCGCTCGAAGAATTCCACGGCTGGCTTCCCTTTTTTTCGTAAAGATATCTGGCGTATTCCATATTACCTTCAAGTGAATAGATATCGTATCCAAGCTTCTTAGACTCCTTGGCGTGATAAGCCTCGTTGATTTGCATTACCCCAATATCCTGCCTATTTACTCTTCCACGAAGAATGTTTCCTGCGCTATCTATTTGTCTGAACGCCGATTCACATTTTGCGATTTGCACCATTTGCGGAATATCTTTGAAGTAGGATCTGACCTCTCCCTCAACGGTTGAATTCGGAGTAGGGTCAATTCTCTTGACGAGAATTGTTTCCGGCATCTCTATTTCCTGCTGTAAAACAATTTGTGAAGGGATAAGCGCTTCAACTTTGTTCTCCGCCGCCTGACTTAGGATGTTTGCAGATATGAATGTCGCTAAACTAACCACAACTAACGGTATTTGAATAATAAGCCTTTGGGTTAAATGATAATCGGCATAAAGAGCATTTTGCCCTTCTACAGAGTTCGCCTTAGCGATGCAGAATAGATATTTCGCGCTCGCTAAACCTCTCCCCATAAAACAGAAAACTCAGATGTTTCTGAGTTGCTTAATAATAGCACCATTCGATACTTATGTCAATAGTTAACATCAATTTAAGGCTCGTGTCAATAGTAAAAAACCCTTGTAAAATAAGGGTTTTTTAGAAAACACGAAATCCAGCATGTAAGCCATTTTTCGGGCATTCAAACCCAAAAAGTGCCTTAAAATAACGATTTTTTGGGATTTTTTTTGACCTCAAATTTTTTTAAGCCACGGAATTGGATATCTTTCAAATTCGGAGAAAAGCCATTTTTCAGTAAGCAATCTGGAGAACGCTTCGGCCTCCACTTTGGCTCCCATGAGCCCATTATGGGGTTTGGGTTCGGTGGGAATGCCCACATACGTCAGAATTCCGTCAAGATTTAGCGCCGAATGATTATTCTTAACCGGAGGTGTGATTCCCCTTCTTACCATATGGAAATAGCAAATGGAATGAAGGTCAATTGTTCTGTGTGCGAAAGGCCAATTCACATGATATCTTTCCGCCGTATATTTTAAAAAGTCCCGGTCAGTAGACGGGTTCTGTCCGGCGATTGTCTTCTCCGCGCAGGTTTCTGTCCAGCTTAAAAAATGAGAAAGGAGATCCTTGTCGGACTGTTTCTTGCTCCCGCCCTCGATGTCTTCCCTCTTGAAGCCGTTTACGGCGAGAGCTTCGTTATCAATGTGCGCTCCTTCCCAAACACGGCATTCTTCATAGAATTTATTTTTAGGATTTGCAAATTCAAACGCTCCAACGCTCAAAAGCGAGTTTTTGTGAGGCTCCACCCCCGATGATTCCATGTCCACGACGATCATTGAACTATTATACCTCGATTTGCATCTCGAATGAAAGTGGTTTTTCTCGATTTTCAAATTCCAATTTGTTTATGCCGACATTAAGAAATGTCGGCATCTCCCAATCTTGCCCACGAGTTCTCGAGTGGGTGCAAGATTGAGGATCCCGAGCGTGGCGAGGGACAGAAATTGTGCGCCGACAATCAGAATTGTCGGCATCCTCAATTTTTCATCCACGAATTTTTAATTCGTGGGAAAAATTGGGACCTAACAGCTAACACCTAACACCTTCTTCTTCCCCTACTCCCCCAACTTGTAGCCAACATAGATGCCGAGAATTCCTCCGACTCCGGAAAGAATGATTGAGGAAAAAGACAGAAAGCCCGCGCCCCAAAGCGCCGGAATATACGACCCTACAGTAGACCCAATGAATAGTCCTATCCAGATGAGAGGTTTAGAATTCATTTTTCATTAAAAATTTGGTACATATTTATTAATACTATCACGAGTATGCTCGGAGTCTATAAAAAGAAAAGAAACTATGCCGAGACTCTCTGCAGTTTTTACGTTTTTTTCCTGGTCGTCGAAATAGAGGCATTCATTTGAGTTTAATCTATTTTCTTCGAGGGCTCTCCGCCATACTTTCGCATCCGGCTTGACTAGGCCTGTTTTCCACGAGAAATACACGGCGTGAAATATATTGCTCATCCAGGGATACTGTCGATAATAGACGCTCCGCTCTTTGAAATTGTTGGAAAGAATGATGAGCAGTATCCCCTTCCCTTTCAATTCGCGCGCCAAAGTTATCATTTCCTCCGAAACTCTTTCTCCGTCAAACCAGTATTTGAAAAATTCAGACTCCGACAATTTGATATTCCAGCCGTCTAAAACTGGCTTCCAATAGTCAAATGCTTTGCCAGCATTCGGCAGTCTCATCTTGCTCATAATGAGAACGAGCTCCGGCAGGAATTCCCTGACGGGGATTCCGAAGTCTCTTTCAAATCTGGCGCTCAATTTTTCGCCCTGAATAAAAATGCCATTGAGGTCGAAGATGATTGCCTTAATCATATTCGGAAGTATATCATCCACGGGGATTCCCACCGAATAAAAAAATGCCGCAAGATGTACTTGAGGCTCGAGCTTTTAGTCCGACATGAGAGTGAAGAGTACAAACGACAGGAATCCCAGGGGTTCGCAGGCAATCGCCCGAAGCGCAATCTCGGCATTTCTTCGCCGACTGTGCCTCGCGGTAAGCAGATAAAACGTATGCCGAGTGACATAGCTTTCTGCCCAAGAAGGCAAATCGTCAACTATTTCGATGTGCGCGTCTCCTTTTTCTATGTCGCCAAGCGCCAGTCCATATACGTCCGTTCCCATTTGCTCAACTGACACCCTATGCACGGGAATCTCGTGCCCCTTGTGCAAAATTGCGAAGTCACATTCTGCGTTTTTCATTTGGTGTTATCTTGTCTTGAGTGTTCAACAGCAGACAATACTATATCATATTCAACTGCAAAACTTTTGGTTCATAAAAAATTAAAGATGCCCTCTCGAATCCAAACGGTATAAAGGAAAAATAAAAAAAAGAATAAAATTCGCGATTACAAATACAATCGCGAGCGCCCAAGTGGCGACGTATGAATATCCAGCCACAAGACCTCCAAATGCGAGAACTCCTGCGCATACTCCCGAGAGATCGGCCAGGATTTTCCGCTTTAACAGCCTCGGATGGTTTACAACACCAAGAAGAAATGCGTATTTTGCTGTCGCAAAGATAAAGAGAAGCGTGTCAAAAAAAAGAAAAGATGCAGGGTCGCGCATTCCTTGAGCCAGCAATAGGTAGCAAACGATAAGAAGTCCGTCCAATATTTTTTGTGTCACATTTTCTCGGGGGATAATGCTGGAAAAAAGGACCAAAGAAAAAAAAGTGTTGACGACGATTGTTATGTAGAAAATAAAAAGGGGCAGGCCGGCGCGATGATCCGAGACAAGGAAAATCCACGAATACAAACCCGCCAGAAAGAAGAAGGTGCTCGCTATAAGGGCTTTTGGTTTAGGATCGAATATTGTCATGTGTTTTTGTAAATGGCCTGCCAAATAAAATTGGCCAGAAAAAATTGAGACAATAAATAATATTTGTCTTGAGTAATCCCGCCTTAAGCATTCGGCGCATAGAGGAATAGGTGAAAAAATCCATTCTGAATACAACCTTGCCGTACTTGCTAAGCCGTTTTGCGATATCGGTGTCGTCGCCATAAAAAGTTATGTCGGGATTGATTCCCGCCTTTAGGAGAATATCCCTTCTTGCCACAAAGTTTCCTCCGAGTATCATATAGCCCACAACTCTCCAAATAATCGGCGCTGTCGCCCACCAGAACATATTTTGTGTCCATTTTTGAAAGGCGGTGCCGTCATAGTATTTATAGGGTCCGCTTAGTCCGACAACCCCGGCATGCGTTGAAAATACTTCTTCCGCAATGCCAATCCATTTTGGGGGCAACCTGGTGTCAGCATCGAAAAATGCAACGAGCTCTCCCGAGGATTCCTTGAGCCCCCGCAATCGCGCGCTATTTGTGCCCTTGCGCTCCTCATAAACGACTTTGACTTCAGGAAATCTTGCCGCGACCGCACTGGTGTTATCGGTGCTTGCGTTATCGACGACGATGATTTCAGAAAAACCGCCCCGTGAATGTAAAATAACGTCATTGAGGCACGCTCCAATGATTTTTTCTTCATTATGCGCGGGGATAATCAGAGATATTTTCATGTCATTTGGCCTTATTCCAATTTTTGCTCATGGATTTTTTAAGGAAAGTGACGGATAGAGTATTCAAAAACCACAGAGAGAGAAGTTTTGGCCAGCCCACGGCGTGTACTCGTCTGCCCGAATGATAGACTGCAAGCGTCCTCTCCACCCTAGTTTTTCCCAATTTCGCCAGCCGAACAAAAAGGTCATAATCTTCTGCTGCCGAAAGTTCCTCGTTGTATCCTTGCGCCTCGCGGAAGGAATTACTACGAATCATCTGAAACTTTCCCGATGAGCCTCCAATATGGAGTACGTTGTTGAGGATGAAGTAGAGATAGTTCACTCCGCCGAAGCATATTTTGTCCAAAAAAGTCTCATTCGTCTTTGAAACCCGCACAAAGACAGTAAGCGCGACAAGGGACGGATTCTCCTCGAATGCCTGGAGAGCCTTATTTAAAAACAGGTCAGGATCACTTTCGAGATATGTATCAGAATCCAAAAAAACTAGATACTCCCCTTGAGCGTTCCTTGCTCCAAAGTTTCGGTTGGCTCCGATGGTTTTTTTCCCTTTTTCGCTATGAATGAGGACCGCGCTCGCATATTGTTTCGCTATTTCGCGAGTCTTATCAGTGCTTTCGTCATCGGAAACTATTATCTCATGCGCGCCGTGAAAGCCCGAAATGCTTTTCAAGGTTTTTTCAATCGAGGATTCCTCATTGAAGGTCGGTATGATAAATGAGATCATAGATTTATGATAGAACGCAATTGTTCTCCCAGTCGTTGGCTGTCGCTGACTGTCACTGAATTTTACCCTCCTGAATTTTTTTGTGAATGATGAAGCCCGCTCGTACAAGACTAGCTAGGACTACAACTGAAAATACAATCAGGGTCGCCCTGCCGAGAGTATCTTCGATTGTAACATAGAGATGCTCGAACAGGTATCCAAGAGCGATGAGGAGTCCGGTCCAAACAAATTGTCCGAGTCCGTTTAAAAAAAGGTACTTTCTGAAAGGAATCTTAACCAAACCTGCCGTCACGAGGGTAATTATCGCGAAGCCGAAGCCCGATGTTACTTTGGAGAAAAAAAGAATAGAGTTATGATATTTATGAAAAAAATGCGAAACCATTTTAATTTTTTCCCGATTTATCCCGATGTATTTTCCAAAACGATCAACGAATCTCATTCCCCCGTGGTATCCGGCGTAGTACCATCCCGTGTCCGCAATCAAATCCCCTACCATGAGCGCCACGAATGCCGGCCAGAGTGCGAGGTATCCGAGTTTTATCATCGCTCCACAGAACGCCATAAGTATGGGTCCTTCGAAAATCGCCACTACGAAAATGAGCAGGTACTTGTAGTGGAGAATGTTTTGAATTAACCAGTCAGGCATGCATTACTAAGTATAATTTAAGAATGAAAAAATGAATAGTCAGAAATAAAGAGTAATGTTACAATCTAATTACGTCATCCTTCGTCAATTCTTTTTTTCAGCACTCACCTAACAGCTAACAGCTAACAGCTACCTTCTGTGGACTTGCTACGCAAAAAATATCTGTTGCATTTGAAAGACAAGAAATTCATGAAGTCTTTCACAGTTTCGCTCATTTTTTTTATTGCGAGTTTGGTCGTCTACTATTTTGCCGGAAAGTATGCCACTCTGAAGCAAAGCAATTATGTTACTGACATTGTCCTAAGCAACATTCGAGTTTACGACGTAGATTTTATTTTCGTATACGGGGCATTCGCATTTAGTTTTTTTGTGGCGCTTCTTTGTTTCTATGAGCCGAAAAAAATTCCCTTTACTCTGAAAACAATAGCCCTCTTTGTCATCATTCGGTCTGTATTTATTTCTCTCACCCACATTGCCCCCTTTCCGAGCCAAATAGCCATAGACCCGAATACGTTTATGAGCTATTTCTTTGTCGGGGGCGATTTATTCTTTTCCGGTCATACTGGACTCCCCTTCCTCCTCGCCCTTATTTATTGGAAAAATATTCGTCTTCGCATCTTGTTCATAGCTCTTTCTCTCACTTTTGGCGCAGTGGTTTTGATGGGCCACATCCATTATTCCATCGATGTCCTGTCGGCGTTTTTCATTTCATACGGCATTTATCGCCTGTCGGAGATTTTTTTCAAGAACGACCATGCGCGATATCACACGTAGACATGAGTTCGGACATTTCGGCAGATAGGCTTTATTGGAAACGGACAGGATACCAGTCCACTTTGTGGTGGGGATAAAAAAATTTCCGACATGACCATCTCTCATCAATAAAAAAACGCTAGAAATTCTAGCGTCTGAAGATGAAAGCATCTGAATCGGGCTTTTTTCTGCGCCGAATCGATTTGCCTCGGGCGGTTGGAATTCCCAAGTACTCTGAGCCTCTTGTTGATACTTCAGATGCACTCACGATTTTGGTTTCCTGCACCGGTCCTTTTGGTCCCATCTGGGTCTTTATAAGGAGCTCCATATTGCCATCTCCAAGTATTTTCATCACCTTGAATCGTCCGTCACGGTAACTTACGTATTCGCCTATCTCAATTTCCATAATTTTATGAGGGGGGTTTACTGTGCCAAATGCACAATACCATAGATTGAGTATCAAATCAACTTAGTAACGCAATTTGCAGCCTTTGACTGGAAAAAGTAAACTCTTAAAGTTTCTCCAAAAAGTCACGAGTAACTCGGAATGCCTTGCCTCGATGAGAGGTATTATTCTCATGCTGAGGTGTCATCTCTGCCCAAGCAAGTTTTTCGCCGTGAGGGACGAAGATAGCGCTATATTGCATCTTCGGCTGGGGCACTGTTCTCGGCTCGAAAAGTATCTTTCCCCTCACCTGCTATTTCCGCATCGGTAAGGGTGAGCACGGAAATCGCTGAATCGGCAAAAATTGCCTTAATCTCTCCACCTTGCTTGGATTTCTGGTTGATAAAATGACTTTCAATTTCATAGATATTTTAGCGATACGTTCAGCTTAAAAACTCTATTTTCCTAAGTCCAGAACCTCATCAATTCGAATTTGTTTTACGAATTCGGGGACGTGGCTCACGAGGATCATAGCTCCGGCATATTTGTTTAAGGCGTCCGCGATGACCGGGATATGCCGGAAATTGATGTGGTTTGTGGGTTCGTCGAGAATCAAAAGTCCGGGTTTTTGAAGAACGAGCCGAGCGAAGGCGACAAGGCCTTTTTGCCCTTCGGACAAGCTCCCAATTTTAGTGTGGATGAGGTCGCTTGTAATGAGGAAGCCTGACGCAACTGCGCGCAAGTTTTCCTCAACCTGTTTGTCCATGACGGAGAGAAGCGATTCGTACACGGTATCTTCAAAATTGAGAGTCGAAAAATCCTGACGGTAATACCCGACTCTCACACCCTTTGCGATTGCTACCCCTTTAGCAGTTCCGAGGGCAAGCGACTCCAGAAGTGTGCTCTTACCAATTCCATTTGGGCCGGATAAAAGGAGATGTTGGTTCTTTTTTAGAGATATCTTAGCTTCACGTTTAACAGGCTTATGAGTCTTTGGATTAATCGTAGAAAAAGACGTAATATGCAAAATTTCTCCCAAAAATTCCGGCTGTGAGGGAATAGTGAAATTGCGGATTGTTTTGTCTTCCCTCCGGACGTCCACTTTTTCTTCCTCGAGTACTTCCGCTTTCTCGCGCATCCGCTTGGCAACGAGGCGCATCTGGCCCCCTTTGTTTGCGAAGAAGTTTGCCTTGTCCTTGTTTTCTTGAATTTCCTTGGCAAGTTGAGCGTTTTTTCTGTTCTCTTTTTCAATTCGAGCAGAAATTTCCGCCACAAGGTCAAAATAGTTGCCTACGTATTGCTCTACTTTGCGAGTAAACACGTCGAGGTATAAAACTCCCTGTGTAAATGAGTTCAAAAATTCAGCATCATGGGAGATTACGAGACAGGTCTTTTTATAGTCGGCGAGAAACTTTGTGAGATGGGCAATACCCGCTTTGTCGAGGTTGTTTGTCGGCTCGTCGAGAAGGAGCAGGTCCGGGTCTTGGATAAGCGCAGAAGCGAGGAGAAGGCGGGCTTGCTGGCCGCCTGAAAATGACTGAACTATCCTATTGTGAAGCTTCTCATGGCCCTTCAAATTTACGACTTCCAAAACTTCATCAATGCGCGGGTCTATATCGTACTTCTTTTCGGAAAAACATTTTTGGAAAAATTCCCGAACAGTGAGCTTGAGCTCATCTCGAGCAATTACCTGTCTCGAAAGAGCGATTGACAGTCTCTGACCGCGATGGATTTTACCGCTCTCGGGTTTGAGTGCGTCTGTGATTAGTTGAAAAAGGGTGCTTTTGCCTGCACCATTTTGTCCCATCATGGTCATTTTTGCGCCCCGCCGTATAGAAAAACTTACTTCATCCAAGATGGGTTTGTTGTGACCAAATTCAAACGACACTTCCTCGAAGCGTAGCAGGGTTTCATTTTGAGACATGATGTTTCCTAGAATAGCATAGATTTGGCTCAAAATCTAACTGGAATACCGTAAAAGACTACTTTTATGCTAGGATAAAAATCATGAAATCAGTTGAGGATACACTATGGGACGTATTGGTAATAGGAGGAGGGCCGGCGGGAATGATGGCCGCGGGTCGAGCCTCGGAAAGGCGAGATGCCGCAGGGAGGTGCGCGAGCGTACTTTTGATTGAGAAAAACGCGACGCTAGGCAAGAAGCTCCTCATTACCGGCGGAGGCAGATGCAATGTTACGAATGCTGAATTTGATACACGCACACTTCTTGCCAGGTTCAATAAAAGTGACAAATTTCTTTTTTCGGCTTTTTCGCAATGGGCAGTTCCGGAAACCCTCGATTTTTTCCACATGAGAGAGATGCAGACAAAAATTGAGGCGGAACAAAGAGTGTTCCCTATTACTAACAAGGCGGAGTCAGTGTGGAATGTGCTCGTTGATTATATTAAGCGCGGTAACGTTACCGTTCTTTCAAAATCCGTTGTGATCGGGTTAATTAAAAAAGGAAACCAGATTGAGGGTGTCGTGCTCAAGAATAAAAAAATGGTTCGCGCAAAATCGGTCATACTCGCGACTGGCGGAAAATCTCGTCCCGAAACTGGGTCAACCGGAGAAGGGTTTGAGTGGTTAAAATCAGTGGGGCATAGCGTTTCCGAGCCGGAAGCATCGCTCGTGCCAATTGCAATTAAAGATATGTGGGTAAAAAAACTTGCAGGCACAACTCTTTCCGACGTTAAAATTACTGTTCTTCAAAACGAAGTAAAGCAGGCTCAAAAAATCGGCAAGATTCTTTTCACGCACGTGGGTCTCTCCGGTCCCACAATCTTAAACATGAGTAAGGATGTTGGCGAACTTTTGAAATATGGAGAGGTCACTATTTCTCTCGACCTGCTTCCCCCGCTCGATTATGGAGAGATGAACCGGAAATTGCAGGACGTGTTCAAGGAACATAGTAACAAAAAATTTAAAAATAGTTTGTCGGGACTGCTTTCCTCACGGCTCGCTCCGGTAATTGTGGAGTTGTCGGGCATTTCTTCGGACACACCATGCAACAGTGTAACTCGCGAGGAACGCCTGCGCCTCGTGAAGCTCTTGAAGCACATTCCCCTTTCGGTCAAGGGGCTTCTTGGAGTGGAAAAAGCAATAGTCACCTCTGGAGGAGTATCGCTCGACGAAGTCGATTTTAAAACCATGAGCTCCCGACTTTTTCCAAATCTGTATCTAGTTGGGGACATTTTAAACATCGACCGCCCCTCCGGCGGATACAGTTTACAACTCTGCTGGACAACGGGATACGTTGCCGGTAATTCGGTGCGGGTATAAATTAGTCAACTGCGCCAAAAAAAATAGAAGGGAACCTTTTACCCTTTCACGAGCCGAAGCGCCAGGTTACGGAGAAAGAACATCCGGTTCAGAATTGATTTGAGCCGGAAGAGCGGGTTCGGACGGATTTTCCG
>JBDTMN010000020.1 GCA_039934295.1 Candidatus Taylorbacteria bacterium
TCGCACCTCCTCCTCGGCGAAAAAACTCTGCGCGCTTGCGCGCCGAATTCGGATTCATTTTTGGCGGATTCCCTTGCGGATTCTGGGCGAAATTCAGGCGGAAACCATTGGGACGCGCTTCGCGCGTCCCGCATTTGGGCTTCTTCAAAACCTCTGAGTTCTATTCTGGTGCCCGAGGTGGGAATCGAACCCACACGTCCATAGGACAACTGATTTTAAGTCAGTTCTGGCTACCTGTTACAGCACTCGGGCAATTTTTTGCTAAAACAATTTTTCGGGTAAATGTTCTAGGGAGGCCACGGCGAGAATTGGCTACTACATAGCCAGGTGCTTTTCCATCTCGAGGACTCGATAAGGAAAAGCCTTTCGATTCTCGCACGCATACAAAGCAGTTTGTATGCTCATGTCCTGGAGGCCACGGCGAGAATTGAACTCGCGCATAACGCTTTTGCAGAGCGTCGACTTACCACTTGTCTACGTGGCCAATATAAACTTTACTTCATATTCCAGAATCTCCGCCTGCGTCGGAGTTCGGACGGGCAGGTATAATCCAGATTCCAAAATCTACTTTGCATTTGATATCCTATCGATATTTTGCCTGTTTTTTTCGCCTAAATCAATGGCGAAGTCGAAGAAGGGGATTCTGCCGATTCTGGAATGTAATCGGACATATTCTTGAAAATCTCCTCGCTTTCTTTTTAGGAAAAGCTCGACTGTTTTCATTTTCTCTTCTGGAAGCGCGGTGAAAAGAATGAGAGCGTTTTTTCCATCATTCGTGACGCGCACATCGGTGACGGTAACGAGCGATGCTCCGCTTGATTCTTCTTGGATGAACTTTGCCGCCAATTCCGATATCGCGTGTTTAATTTTTTGGTCTCGTATTTCCATAAGTGCGACACTAATCTACGAATTCATGCGAATCTACAAATAAAATCAATTCTCTGATTTTTTCTATTCGTGGCATTCGTTCCTTATTCGTAGATTCGCATCGTGTTCGATTATTTCTGAATAATCTTAAATCCCTCTATCTTATCTCCCGGGACGATTTCGATTTGGCATTGAATTTCTGCGCCGAATTCGGTGTCTTTTTTTGCCTCCGATGCTCTTGTCTTTTGCTGTTCCAGACCGCGGATTTTTCCCTTTCCGATTTCAGCTTCGCGCCTGAAAATTTTCACCTCTTCTCCAACGTACATTGTGCCGTCTTCTACCCGGCCTCCCACAATCTGTTTGTTTTTGTTTCTGCTGAAGACTTTCAATATTTTCGCTTTTCCCCGCGCTTCTTCCACGTTTATTTTCGGCACCAACGCTTCCATTTCTTTCTTGAGCCACTCCACGAGCTTGTAGATAATGTTCTCAATGTGAATCGTGATTCCCGATCTCTCCGCCAAATTTTTTGCCTGCAAGTCAATCTTGGCATTGAACCCAAGAACAAAAACATTTTTTAAATCTCCCGCGCTCTGAATGTCCCCGAGCGAGACTTCTCCCACATCGGAGCGAACAATCTTGATGAGGAGCATATCACTCTTTATTTTTTTGATTTCGCTCACAATCGCTTCGAGCGACCCGGCAGTATCCGCTTTCAGAATGATATTTATCTGAATCTTTGACGCATCCTCGCTTGCGACAGCACTCTTTTGGATTTTGTCCGGCGCGGTTTTTTCAATATACGTTTCCGCCTCTTTCTTGTTTGAAAACGTGTGAAAGGTGTCGCCCACTTTGGGGAGGGTGCTCCAGCCGATTACAGTTACCGGCGAGGAAAATGTTGCTTCGACTATTTTTTCTCCCGCGAAGTTCTCGATGTTCCGCAGAGACGCAAGGCTTTTTCCGGATACCACAGTTTGTCCCTGTTTCAACGAACCGTTTTTAATGAGAAGCATCGAGGAAATTCCGCGCTTCGCATCCAAATGACCTTCGATTACGATGCCTTCCGCGTTGATGTGCGAGTCTCCTTTTAGTTCAGCAAGCTCGGCCACTAAGAGGACTAAATCGAGCAACTCCGAAATGCCCGCTCCTGATTTTCCCGAAATTGCTGTCCACGGTATTTGACCTCCATAGCCCTCAAGATAGATTTCATGCTCCGCCAAACTTTGTTTAGTGCGTTCGAGGTCCGCTTTGGGAGAATCGATTTTGTTGATGGCGACTATGTAGGGAATTTTTGCATTCACAATGGACTTCATTGCTTCGAGCGTTTGCGGTTTCACTCCTTCTTCCGCGGACACAACCAGTATGGCGACGTCGGCGACCGACGCGCCTCTCGTCCGGATTCCTTCGAACGCCTCGTGTCCGGGAGTATCCAAAAAAGTAATTTTACTTTCTACTCCGACGGGGCTTTTGTGAACGACTTCGTACGCTCCCAAATGCTGGGTGATGCCTCCGGCCTCGCCCTCGGTTACTTTTGTTTTTCTAATATAATCCAAGAGGGTCGATTTTCCATGGTCAATATGCCCCATAATTGCGATTACGGGAGAACGCTTTATCAAAGCAGGTGTTTGTTTGTGGGTGCTCTTAGGCATGATTTTTTTTGTTGAAGTTTTAAACGAAAAAGGCAATTGACATTTGACCTTCCTGACCATTCGCACCATGGCGGACGCGGTTGACAATCTCGACATAGGAAGTCGGGGCTCCGACTACAACGTCGGAGCTGACCGCAGAATTTTCGCTTTGCGAAAATTCTGCGGTCACATGTCAAATGTTTTCTAAAGCAAAAGCGAAGCTTTCGCTTTAGAGAGCGCTTCTTTTTCTTCCGGCGAGAGCTCTTGAAGCGATTGCCAATCTTTGACCGGTTTAGAAAATACGCTGACTCTTTCGCGGGCGTTCAAACTTGAAATAATAACCCCGTCTCCTTTTTCGTTGACGCAGGCAGTCGCGAAGCTTTGTTTGCCTCCCGAGCCGTTTCCGGAGAATGCGTCAAAGCGGATTGTCTCAATACTTTGGGACGATCTCTTAAGCCTTTTTTCAACACTGACGAGGTATCGTTCCATCTCGTTTTGGAACTTGGCATTTTCTTTCACATTCCTGTATATCTCGATAATCGAAGACTCCAGGTTTTTTGAGTTTTTCCCTAACATTCTTCGGATCTTTATTTCCAGTCTTACGCACCAGAGCACAGACAAAAGCAGAGCAACTGATAATGCAATAAGGGGCTAGAATGAAGAATCTAGGGGTATACTCATAGTTAGAATCCATCTCACCGAAAACCGATTACAATAAATAAAAATACTTGGCTCGGAACATCGAGCAAATTTCGGTCCAAAACAAAGTTTCGCCAGTCGGCAGAGTCCCTTGTCGCATCCTCTTTTTTGCCTCGAAATTTGTCAATTTTAACGAGCCATTTTTGGTGAGATGAATTCTGAAGAATACTAGCATAAAATAAGGTGTTTTGCCACCAAACAAGCGCGACGCAAATATACAAATGACGCGAATGCTACGAATGAAAAAACAGTGATAAAAAGGCAAGGATACTGTTTATCGTTTGTGCATTTTATTTCATTCGGTATAGTATTGAAGTTATGAAAAAAAGAGTGTATTTAGACAACGTGTTTACTCCGATTGATACGAGGGCGCTTCAGGAAATGATTAACTATTACGGAAAAGAGTTCATGAATCCTTCCTCGATTCATCGAGAGGGGGTTCACGCCAAAAAAGCTCTGGAAGAAGCGCGCAAAGGTGTGGCTTCCTATCTTCATGCTCATTCGGACGAAATTATTTTCACAAGCGGGGGAACTGAATCGAATGGTCTCGCTCTCGAGGGAGCTGGAAGGGCCGCGCGTCGAGGGGGAATCGCAAAGCCCCATCTCATCGTCTCATCCATTGAACACTCATCCGTTATGAAGGTCGCGGAGATGATGGAGAGACACGGTGTTGAGGTGACGCGATTGCCCGTCGATTCTTCGGGCGTGGTTTCGCTTTCCGAGCTCAAAAAAAGTTTGAAGCCGAGTACTTACCTTGTTTCTATTATCTCTGTGAACAACGAAACAGGGGCGATACAGCCAGTTCGCGAGGTCGCGAAAATTATTCGCCATTTTCGCAAAACTCACACCTCTCGCCATAACCCTGACACCTATCCACTTTTCCACACCGATGCCGCACTCGCGCTTTACGAGGATGTGAATGTCGAGCGACTTGGCGTTGATTTGTTGACTCTTGATGGAAGCAAGGTCTACGGACCTCGGGGCATTGGGGCTTTGTATGTGAGGAGGAATTCGCCGATTGAGCAAATTATCTATGGCGGAGGACAGGAGAGAGGTCTTCGCTCGGGCACAGAAAATGTTCCCGCGATTGCAGGTTTCGCCAAAGCTCTGGAAATCGCGGAAAAGAAAAAAGAAAAAGAGTCTGCGAGGATGACCGAACTTCGAACTTATTTTACAAAAGGATTGAAATCGATTCGGGGCGGTATCACCGTAAATGGCGAGGGCTCTCCGCAGATAGTAAATGTCACAATCCCCGATATTGATAATGAATTTTTCATTTTGCAGTTGGATGCGAAGGGGGTAAGCTCATCCACTAAAAGTTCGTGTCTTCGCGACGAAGACGAATCATACGTTTTGAAAGCGATGGGTAAGGACAGTAGGACCTCGGTGCGATTTGCTTTGGGCAGAGAGACGACAATGAAAGACCTCGATTACGTTCTGAAAACAATAGACCGAATCCTTTCTAGTAGATGAACGAAGCGCATTTGCACGATATCGAACAAACTACGTGAACGCGCCCCCAATATCAAGGCCCGACCTTGATATTGGGCATGATATTGGGCCTAACGGATTTTCATCGATTTTCACGACTTTCTATTGACTTTTAATACACGATATGTTATTCTTAAATCCGATAAAAACAAGGCTTTAGAGCCATTTTTTGTCCTTCACAATTGCATATGTTAGTTAAACAAGCTATTCGCGTTTGCGAAGAGCGTGTGTGATTGTGACAGGTGATAAATTCAGGAAAACTATGAAAAAGATGATAATTGTAGCTATTGTAGCATTGGTAATCTTCGGATTGCCGATGTGGTACATTGCCACGCACTCTCAAAAGCAAACGACTCCAACTCTGGAGACGGTTGCGACGAGCCCTGGTGTCAACGACAACGGAACTGAGCAGACGGTCATTGTCGGAGGAAATCCGACGGTGGATAAAAATCAGGTCTTTGCTCGTCCGAGCAGTGACACGAACGAGGTAGCGAAGGCTCTCGCGGATAAATCTGCCAAGGCCAAAGCTACCCTCGCTGCTTTCAACAAGGCGATGACCTTGAATCAAACGCAGGCTGTACAGCCTGCCAGTCCGACGATTCCGAAGTAAACAAGAAACCACAGAAAAAAAGAAACACAGAAAGCACAAAAATGAAAAAAATCACTAAACTCACAGTTTGCGCGCTTTTAATCGGCGCATTCTTCACCGCTTTCACGCCGACGGCACGCGCTGCCGCTCCGCCGGAAAGCTTGCCACTTACCCTGCGCGCCCTCGAGGCGTTCGCTTTGGAGCAGACGGCCTTCATCCAGGTTTACGCCTGGAGTTCGGGGCAGATAAATACCGCAGGGACGACGAACAGTCTTTGGATCCCATACGTAAAAGTGAACGGGATGGTCAATGAGCGCGATGTGCTCAAGATTATCGCGAACGCGCGTCTTCGCATTGGTGTTCTTCGCACCAACGACTACGTAGGATTCTCCGCGTACGTCTATGACAAAAACGGCAACGTGATGTTCTCCGGAGGCAATTCCGGCACGCTTATGCCATCGACAGGACCCGTATCTCTGAACCTTTTTCCGGTAAAGATGCGGATGTCCGATGATGTGGTGTTTGCTCTGCCAAATGTGGTCGGGGCCTACATCGCGGAGCGAAATCCAAATGGTGAAATTGTTGAATATTACAATATTCCTGTCCAACAAGACGGTGATGTCGGACGGTTCCATTATTTTGCCTACTTCGGTGACAAATTCGGGGAGCTAGTGCTTAGCCTGGACGATGGAACACAGGTTGCCTACGACCTTCACAACAGGGGGCGGAAGATAACCCCGAAGATTGCCGACGTTGCGGCGAGCTCGGTAACCGCTCCTGGTCACTACTACGCTGAAGACGTCAGTCAAGTTTGGGTGGCGGTAACACAGCAGGAGTTCGACGACAGGATCTCGCCACTTCTCCAGTATGTAAATTCCGGAACCACCAACAGGCCGGTCTTCCTCGGTTCGGATCTTCCGAGCATGGAAAGCCATGCAAGCTTGCGCATCTGGAGGCAGGGCACGAGCGCGGCGAACGCCGAAGTCGTGACTTTGACCGAACACAGTCCGTGGTCGCAGAAGTCAATCGGACCCGGTTATTGGTGGATCGAATTCTTCTACCCGAGCGGGTTTGGAATCGATTCGAACCAATACTTTCCTCCTTATGGTGGGAATGGTGGCGAGAGTGACGGAGGTAGTGGCGGTGCTGTCAAAGGCAAAGCCGAAACCGAAGTGTCTCAATCGCCGTAACTGACTTGCAAGTAAATTCAAAGGCTGTAGCGCATTTATGTGTTACAGCCTTTTTTCTTTTTCATTGTATACTTATTCTATTGTGAAAATGCCCCGAAAAGATTTCGGTGAAAAATTCTTCATCGTAACATTCATTTTTGTTTTTTTTCTCGGCTTTTTTTGGACAACCTACAGGTATCCCAACTGGATATCAAACACATTATCCGCCATACAGTATGCAGGTAGTCAGTTAACAACAGCAATTCTTTCGCATAAACCAAAATCAATTGCTGAAATTCAGTCACGATATGATTCTATTGCCACGTCTAATAAAAGAGTGCGGATTCTTTTAATCCCCGGGCACGAGCCAAATTTTGGAGGTGCGGAATACGGCAATTTGAAGGAACGCGATATGACGCTCGCGCTCGCGCACGACCTACAGGAGTTTCTTCAGAAAAATTCGCATTACCAAATATTTATAACCCGCGACGGGAATGAATGGACTCCTGACTTTGCCGATTATTTCAAAAACTCGCAGGATATTATAGATTGGCAGAAAGCTTCTCACGAAGAAGGGGCGCGTCTCGTTGCTCTCGGCCCAAGCATTGAGCCCATCTCAACAATTTACCACAATACCGCTCCTCAAGATGTGGCTCTTCGCTTGTATGGAATTACGAAATGGGCGAATGAGCACGATATTGATATTGAAATACATATTCATTTTAACGACAACGAGGGGCATGGGGCGGTTACTCCCGGTAAGTATTCTGGTTTTGTTATTTATGTTCCGGCGACCCAGTACTATAACAGCACGAGCACTAAAGCAATCGCGAACACAATTTTTAAACGTCTGGCGAAGTACAATCCGGTGAGTGATTTGCCGGGAGAAGCCTTAGGTATAGTTGATGAGCCAGAGCTAATCGCAATCGGCTCAAACAATACCGCCGATGCGGCCAGCATGCTTATCGAATACGGCTACATGTATGAACCGCAGTTGGTAAATCCGCAAACTCGAAGCATGGCAATTAGGGACCTGGCATTTCAGACCTATCTCGGCCTGCAGGATTTTTTCGAGCCTTATGGCTCGGAGGATATGGCGGGCGCTTATGACACCGCGGTCTTTCCTTATGAATGGGGAAGTTTGCCGACAGAAAAAAATATAAGTTCGCAAGATGTTTTTACATTGCAGACTGTTTTAATTTTCGCGGGCGTATATCCGCCTCAAAATAAGAGCAAAAATGATTGTCCACGCTCCGGAATTTTTGGCCCGTGCACGCTCGAGGCCCTCACTGCTTTTCAAAAAAAATATGGAATTCTCGGCGAGCAAGGAACCGTGGGCGGGAAGACATTAGAGGCTATGAATCGATTGTATAAATAGTCGAATATCAAGGTCCGGCCTTGATATTGCGGAGGTGTAACAAAACGGCTCTTTAAACGTCTTAGGTAATCTTAGGTAAGTCGCATGGGGCAATTTAGTTCCTGCGATTATTAATTAACATTATGAAAAAATATATTATTGCGGTAGGGATTTCAATTTTATCAGTTGCATCAGTGGTCGGAGCGCAGGGGTTTGCATTCACTAGCGACCTTTCTCTCGGTAGCAAGGGAGCGGATGTCATCCAATTACAAACATGGCTTATTGAAAATGGCTACGATATTCCGGCGGTTTCTTCCGGGGTGGCGGGGAAAGGATATTTTGGCGTGCAAACCCGCAATGCCGTCTCTGCTTATCAGAAAGTTGTGGGGCTTCCTGCATTTGGATTTTTCGGGCCACTTACCCGTAGTCGCGTTAACAACGGGCAACCTTCTCCCAGTGCGCCAACGATAACAAGCGCAAACGGACCCTCGACTCTTTCGGTCAATCAGGAGGGATTGTGGACAGTAGGAGCAACGAATCCTTTAACAGGAAATTTAGAATATTCCGCGGATTGGGGCGATGAACTTTTTTTGAATGCTCCCAACGCTTCCGCGCAAAGCATCTCTCGTCCGTTTGTCCAGTCTGCATCTTTCACGCATTCTTTCGCCCAATCGGGAGTATACTCGGTTCGATTTACCGTCCGAAATGACCGTGGGTTCACAGCAGTAAAAATAATTTCAGTTACGGTAGGTAACGCTGTTTCGTCGCTTCGGGTCATAACGCCAAACGGAGGGGAATCGTGGCAAAGCGATACGAAGCAGTCAATAACATGGACGGCTCCGCAATATTTCCGCGCGACATACGCATCACTACAGCTTGTTCCTTATTACCCATCGTGCGTGGGGCAGATTTGTCCTATGGGAGCGCAATCCGAAAGTTCTCAAACGACAATGATGTATCCGTATCGCGCCCCCTATACTATTGCAAACAACATAAGCATTGACGACCACTCATATAGCTGGAATGTCGGAAGCGTTGTGTCCATTGGCGCCACAACAGGGTATGGCATACCGACCGACGTTACGATTGCCCCCGACGGGCAATACACTATCCAAATCTGCGAGGTCGGGACAAGCAATTGCGATTCGAGCGATGCGCCGTTTTCACTCTACACATCAACTTCTGGAAATCGTCCTCCGGTAATCGAGAGCATAAGCGCTCCGGCGACTCTTTCTTTGGGACAAACGGGAACGTGGACAATTCACGCGAGAGATCCGGAGAATGACCGATTGAATTATTCAGTTGATTGGGGAGAAAATCTGTACGAGCTCAATTCGGGAGGGGTGACGAGAAGCACCGTGTTTATTCAAGGCACAACTTTTACCCACTCATATACAAACGCTGGGACATACCGCGTGACGTTCACTGTCCGCGACAGCGCAGGGCTCACCGCGGAAACGAGCTCGTCAGTTATTGTTGCCAGCGCGTCACCTGCAGTCACTCTCACATCGCCGAACGCGGGAGAAAGGTGGGCGCAAAATTCAACTCATGCGATAACATGGAAATTTCGCGACGGGGTCAGTGTGAACACCAAAGTAGATTTATATTTAGGTCGGCAGTTGCCTATCGTCTGCATCACCACTCCCTGCGGACCATTTTTTGAGTCGAGTACGTTCGTGCTTGATAAAAATATTTCTGGGAACAATCCATATTATTGGATTGTCGGAACTGACATTGTGAATAACCCTATTCCATCTGGAAACTATGGAGTAAGGGTTTGCACCGCATCTACTGATAATTGTGATTTTAGCGACGCGCCTTTCACCATTGCCTCAACTCTTTTGCAAGTATGCCCACAGATTAAAATCACCAACTACATGCCTATGGTATCGCCGAGCCAAAACGTTCCGGGAATTTATTACATTCTAAATGGTGGGCGCCGTGAACTTAGCGAGTTTGATTTGAATTGGGTAAATGCCAATTGCAGGGTGCCGGAACAAATAGTGAATTAAGCGATTGAATTCTGCGAACGTTTAATTAACACTTGTTACCTCAAGATGACATTGCAAAAATAATCAAACTAATGGAACAGTTTCCAAAACAAAAATTTACTCTTGCACACCAATTTGATTCCGGCAATAAAGAATACGCGTCTTTTATTGAGAATGATCCAATCAGAAATTTCCTGCATTATCCGGCGGTGATGAAAGAACTAGGTGAGATACGAGGACAGCGAATTCTTGACATCGGCTGTGGTGAGGGTTTGTTTGATCGCAAGCTTGCAAAAGAATATGGGGGGAAAGTTGTCGGATACGATATTTCTCCAAACTTAATCTCAAAAGCTAAGGAGAAGGAGAAAGAAGAACCACTTGGAGTTGAATACCATCTTTCTGATCCGGAGCATTTTAGCTCTCCAGAACAGTTCGATAATGCAGTTGCCGTTATGGTTTTACCTTATTCGCCATCGCCAGAATATTTAAAAAAATTCTTTGTTTCTGCCGAGCAAAATCTTAAAAAAGATGGAAAATTTATTGCAGTTGTATTTAATCCTGAATTTAAGGAATTTGATCAAAAGATAGGAAATCGTTTTTTCCGAGCGAGTGAGGAAGGTAAAGTGAATTTTGATTTCTTAGACCTTCAAACTGGGGAAGTTAAGTTTAATGCAATGCTTGCCCAATTTCCAAAAAAGAACTATGAAGATGCAGCAAGAGAATCAGGACTGGAAATTGAATGGAAAAAATTGTTTCCCATAAAGGAGGGAATCAACAATTTAGGCGAAGAGTTTTGGAAAAAATTAGCGGATAGACAGCCCTATGCTCTCATTGTTGCAAAGCCAGAAGCGAGTGATGATTAGGTCAACTATTCAATGAATTGACTTAGTCCAAAAATCCTCTATAATTTGAGTATGAAAAGCCAGAAAGTCGTTACCCTGATTCGTCTTTTTGTGCGATTTTAGATTTAATCTGGATCCCCGTTTTCATTCACGGGGATGACAAAATCAGAATTTTGTCACTTTCAACTTTATAACTTTACACTTTATAACTATCTTTCATGCCCCCATTCAACCATTTCACAACCAAAGCCCGCGACGCCATCCGCAAAGCTCATGAGCTTGCTATTGAGCGTGGTCAAAATCACGTAAATCCGAACCATTTGCTCGCCGCGCTCATCTTGCAGGAAGAGAGCATGGTAGCGTCAATTTTGGACAAGCTCGAAATAGACAACATTCTTTTGACCGACTCGCTCTTGGAGGCAATCGAAGGACCGGAAGGAGGCTCGGTTCTGTCGCCATCGTTCCAGCTCTATCTTACTCCCGAGTTGGCGCAGGCCATCGAAGGCTCGAGCAAAGTGGCGCAACAACTGAAGGACGAATTTGTTTCGACCGAGCATCTTTTCATTTCTCTCTTTGATGTCGGAGGAGGCGCGCGGGAAATCTTGGCGCGATTTAAAATCGACAAAGCTCATGTTTTGAAAGTGCTCGAAGAATTAAAAACCAGCAAGCATGGAGAACATGCACAGCCAAAAAAATACAAGTTTATTGCCAAGTACACGAGAAGTCTGACCAAACTCGCGTCCGAAAACAAGCTTGACCCGGTAATCGGGCGTGACAATGAAATCACTCGGATTATCCAGATTCTTTCCCGAAGGACGAAAAATAATCCAATTCTTATCGGCGAGGCAGGAGTCGGAAAAACAGCGATTGTCGAAGGACTTGCCAATCGCATGTCGGGAGGCGATGTGCCCGAATCTTTAAAAAACAAAGAGCTCGTCTCTCTTGACTTAGGTATGCTCATTGCCGGCACAAAGTACCGTGGAGAATTCGAAGAGCGTTTGAAAAACATCATGAAGGAAATCGAACGCTCCGAAGGCAAAATCATTCTCTTCATTGACGAGATTCATACCATCGTCGGCGCGGGCGCGGCCGAAGGGTCAATGGATGCTTCCAACATGTTGAAGCCCGCGCTTTCAAAAGGCGAGCTTCGGGCAATTGGCGCGACAACGCTTCGCGAATACCAAAGGCACATCGAGAAAGACCCCGCGCTCACAAGACGTTTCCAGCCCGTGCATGTTTCGGAGCCTTCCATCGAAGATGCGGTAGCGATACTTCGGGGACTCAAAGAAAAGTACGAACTTTTTCATGGAGTGAAAATTACAGATGATGCCATCATGACCGCGGTTACTCTTAGCTCTCGCTACATCACGGACAGATTTCTTCCCGACAAAGCTGTCGACCTCATAGATGAAGCGGCATCCCAGCTTCGCATCTCGCTTGAAAACATGCCTCCGATTCTCGAGGAAACTCGTCGCAAAGTGATGCGCCTTGAGATTGAGAAGGAGGCACTCAAGAAAGAAGACGGCTCAAAGAAAATTGTCAAAGACCGCATCAAGAAAATTGAAAAGGATATCGCAGACCTTAAAGAGAAAACATCGGAAATTGAGCTCAAGTGGAAGAATGAAAAAGATGTTCTCTCGAGCGTAAAAATTATTAAAAAAGAATTGGAAACTTCTCGTCTTGAAGCCGAAAGCGCGGAAGCGAGGGCGGATTTGTCGCGCGCTGCAGAAATCCGATATGGGAAAATTCCAGAATTAGAACGTAATTTGGATGCCCAAAACAAAAAGTTAAAACGGCTCCAAAGCTCCCGAAGAATTCTCAAAGAAGAAATCAATGGCAACGACATTGCTGACATCGTGTCGCGCTGGACAGGCATTCCCGTCATGAGGATGCTCGAAGCCGAGGCGGAAAAATTGAACCGAATGGAAGAAGTTTTGAAAAAGCGAATTGTTGGACAAAGCGACGCGGTGCAAAAAATTGCGGATACCATAAAACGATCCCGTGCCGGCATTGCGGACCCCAATCGCCCGATTGGTTCGTTTATATTTTTGGGTCCGACTGGAGTCGGCAAGACGGAGCTTACCAAGGCGCTAGCGGAGTTTATGTTCGACGATGAGAAAGCGCTCATCCGGGTGGATATGTCGGAGTATATGGAAAAGCACTCGGTCTCTAAAATCTTGGGTGCTCCTCCCGGATATGTGGGTCACGAGGAAGGGGGAGCTTTCACCGAGCTCATCCGCCACAGGCCTTACTCCGTGGTGCTTTTCGACGAAATTGAAAAAGCTCATCCGGAGGTGTTCAACGTGCTTCTCCAAATTTTGGACAACGGCCGACTGACCGATGCCAAGGGCAGGGTAGTGAATTTCAAAAACACGGTCATTATTTTGACTTCAAACATTGGCGCGCAATACATAGACAAGATGCAGAGGATGGGCTTTGCGGGGGGCGGTGAGAAGGAAGCGTATGGTGACATCAAAGAAAAAGTTCTCTCGAGTTTGAAAGAGCACTTCCGTCCGGAGTTTTTGAATCGGCTCGATGACATCATTATCTTTGACATTTTGTCGGCTGAAGCGATTTTCGACATCGTGAAGATTCAAGTCGAGATTGTAAAAGACCGGCTCAAGGCGAAAGACATTATGCTCGTTGTCGGCGACGATGTTATTAAATTTCTTGCAAAGGAAGGATACAATCCGCAATACGGCGCGCGACCATTGAAGCGACTCATTCAAAACAAGATGCTGACTCCTATTGCCTCCCACATGATTTCAAAAGGCGGACTCAAGGACGGAGTCATCACAGTCGGGATGAAAGGTACGGAGTTTGTGTTCGACGTGAAAAAAAGCAGAAAAACTGCTCCAATAAAAACAGAGACCCCGACCCCTTCTCCAGAATCTGTCTCGGCGGTGTCATAAAAATGGCAAAAAATATCAAGGCCCGACCTTGCTATGGAATTTCTAGTCGTATCTTTTTTTCCAAAGATTCGTGCGGATTTGGATGAGTTCAGAAAGCATGTGTACCATTCCGACGAGAGAGAGTCTGCTGTCGGAGTCGTTTTTCCATTCAACTCCCACTTCCTTAATATTAAAATTGAATTTTCGCGCTAGGGCCAAAATCTCGACGTCGAATGCCCACCGTTCTATGGTCTGCTTGGAAAAGAGGAAGTTCGCGGCCTCTCGTCTAAAAAGTTTGAAGCCATTTTGAGAGTCTGATAGGGCGAGTGGCACTATCATTTTCACGACAAGTCTCCATACTCCTCCCAAAAATCGCCTTGCTTTCGGCTGTTCCACGAGAATCCGCGAATCCGGTCTCTGCCGAGAGCTTATAACAATGTCGTAAATGTCTTTCTGGAGATAGGGGAGGAAGCGGTCGACGTTTGCAATAGTGGTCGAGTTGTCCGCATCCATGAAAAGTTTGAACTGACCCCGCGAAAGCCGCATGCCTTCTTTCACCGCAAAGCCCTTGCCCTTGTTGTTTTCCAAATTGATAAGGCGCACTCGCGGATAGGCGCGAGAGAGGTCTCCCACAATTTTTGAAGTTCCGTCATTTGAGCCGTCATTCACAACGATGATCTCATACTCATAATTTTGAGTCTTCAAGTATTCGTGAGAATCTTCAATTGTGCGGACGATTCTTTTTTCTTCGTTGTATGCTGGAATTATTACAGATAAAAACATGTCATGTTTGACTTGCGGGTTCGGCGAACTTCTTCGTCAAAGTCTGCGGTACTCTCTCACCATACGTAAGAGTATGGATCGATTCATTCCTCGACTTTTCCTCGAATTTCATCCGAACCCGCAAGTCTTATAGATATTTTTTAAAAAAAATGGAGGATAACTTTCGAGCCTTCAGTTTTTTAGAGTTTAATATTTTTTAGAAACTCTGCAAAATCTTCGCGTAGGTCGTTATGCTTCAAGCCATACTCAACCACGGTTTTTAAATACTCAAGCTTGTTTCCGCAGTCGTGGTATTTTCCACCGATAATTTCTTTGGCGTAGCAAGTCTTGCCCTGCTCGAGAAGCACGTTGACCGCGTCCACGTAGACGATTTCTCTCGGGGTATTTTCACTCATGATTCTCTTCGTAGCTTCTTCGATGGCGTCGAAAATTGCTGGTTCAAACACGGTGCCCGAAACACAGGCATAGTCCGATGTTGTCACATTGGCGCCCGGCTTCTCAATGATGGAATCAATTTTCAAAATGCCTTTTTCAATTTCCTTGCCTGTGGCGTATGCATAGCGCTTGTAGTCCTCGGGCTTTTTCGAGCGTATAGAACCAAGTATCGCGCTTCCTCCGAACTGCTTGTAAGCTTCGACGAGCTGTGTTGCCCTTGAGGGTGTAGCTTCAATAAAATCATCTCCCCAAAGCACGAGGAAAGGCTCATTTCCGATGATTTCTCGCGCGTTCCAAATCGGGGTCGCATTGCCGAGAGGACCCTTTTGTCTCACGTAGAAAAAGTTTGCGAGGTTCGCAATTCTTCGAATTTCTTCAAGTGCCTCGTGCTTGCCAGACTCCTCGAGCCTTTTTTCGAGCTCAAAGGGATAGTCGAAGTGATCCTCAATGCTCCGCTTGCTCCATCCGGTAACGATGATGATGTCCTCGATGCCTGCGGAAACCGCATCCTCGACGACATATTGAATAATCGGCTTATCCACGATAGGGAGCATTTCCTTAGGCTGGGCTTTGGTGGCGGGAAGGAATCGCGTCCCATATCCCGCGGCGGGAATGATTGCTTTTCTTATTTTTTTCATGGTTATCAGTATACTATTTTTTTAAAAAAAATGTAATACCAATATACCAATGAAGAAATACACAAATGAATACTAATAATCATATTTCTTGATTTATTATTTGTAGCCATTAGTATATTAGGTAACTATTAGTATATTGGTATACTCATACGTATATGAAACTCGGCTATATCGGTCTCGGCAAAATGGGTTACAACATGGTTTTGCGTCTGCACGAGAAAGGGCATGAGGTTTTGGCATACAACAGAAGCGCGGAACCGCGGGAAAAAATAGAAAAAGAAATCGGTATTAAAACAACGGACTCGCTTTCGTCGTTTAAAAATCTACCATCGCCTCGCCTCATCTGGCTCATGGTGCCTGAAGTGGCGGAGGATGAAATAGTAAAGGAACTTACTCTGATTTTAGAAAAGGGAGATACGATAATTGACGGCGGAAATTCATTTTATAAAAATACCATTCGGCGAGGGGAGATGCTCGACACATATGGAATACATTTTCTCGACGCGGGAGTAAGTGGAGGACCGCGAGGAGCAAGAGAGGGCGCGTGCATTATGATTGGGGGAGATAAAGAAAAGTTTAAGGAACTCCAAAGTCTCTTTGCCGACCTCTCGCTTCCGAAGGCGTATCGCTTTTTCGGTTCTCACGGAGCCGGGCATTTTACGAAGATGGTTCATAACGGCATTGAATACGGAATGATGCAAGCTATCGCCGAGGGTTTTGCTGTGCTCAAAAAGTCTGATTTTAATTTGAATCTTAAAGAGGTTGCCGATTTATACAATAACGGGAGCGTCATCGAGTCTCGTCTTGTGGGCTGGCTTGCGTCCGGATACAAAAAATATGGAGAAGATTTGCAAGACGTCTCTTCGGAAGTCGCGCATACTGGGGAGGGGAAATGGACTGTGGAAACAGCAAAGGAACTCAATATCCCAACCCCTATTATCGAGGGAGCTTACGCGTTTCGCCTGAAATCAAAAGAAAAGCCGAGCTATATCGGGAAAGTCCTCTCAACGCTTCGCAATCAATTTGGCGGGCATTCATTGAAGTAGAATAGGGATTATAGAATCTGGAAAGTCGCCTTCTTCTTTTTGAAAGAAGAAGAAGGCGACTTTTTCATAGAGGATTCAGCCGATTCTGATGTACCCCGTAGTGAATTTTGACATTGCGCGATGTGCATGTGAGGGGTGTCAAAATCTACTACGGGGTTGTCCCCGTAGTGAATTTTGGTTATGCACTCGAGGCGCATGTGATGGTTGTCAAAATCTACTACGGGGTTGTCCCCGTAGTGAATTTTGGTAATGCACTCGAAGCGAATGCGATGGTTGTCAAAATCTACTACGGGGTAATCCCCGTAGTGAATTTTGGTAATGCGAGAAGTGCATCTGTCGACGATGTCAAAATCTACTACGGGGTTATCCCCACCTTTTTGAAGTATCGCCCATGCTTCTGTGATAAAATATGGCTACATGAGCGAACGTTTAGATAATTCTAACGGGAGGTTTTCTAATATGAGAACTTTTTTTCTGTTTCTTCTGTTAGCAGGAGCAACATGCTTCACCCTTGTGTTTGCTTTCTCTGCGAGAGAAGGATATTTGACAGATGTTCTTACGGTTCTCCCTCCTCCTTTGGGTATTCATGGTGCGAAAGTGGGAGAGAATCATGCCGCGTCCGCAACGGACGCGGCTCTCTCTCCCCAATCTGCTTCGGTCTCCACCACCCTCATTTCCTGGTGGCAGAAGTTTAGATGCGCCATTGATTTCCTTGTTCCCGGAGCAACTCCCGCGTATTGTCCAAAACCGATTGAGTCCACGTCTGCTCCTGTCACAGTCACCAACTACTACTCTCTCACCTGGTGGCAACGTTTTCTCTGCGCCATCGACCGCTTTGTCCCGTGGAAGACTCCCGCATATTGTTTCAAAGAAAACATTCCTGCTCCAGTAGTCTCTCCCGAACCCACTTTTGAACCTCCTCTTGTTCTCGAGCCGTCTTCTTCTCCCGAACCTTCTCCCTCTCCCTCTTTTTCTCCACCCCCAAGTTCAAACGGAGGAAGTTTGACTACTTACGTCACCCAAAACCCTACCTACTACAACACCTATACCTCGACAGGAGGAGGTGTCTCACAGTCCTACGTCGACGCGCTCTTTGTGAATCTCCAAAACCAACTCTACGGTCTTGCTCTCCACGAATCCCTTCAAACCGACCGAATTTTTGATAGCATCAGACGTTCAAACTCAAGCTCCAACTCCAATTCAAGCGGAAGCAGTGGAAGCGGAGGCACCCTCACCTCCATTGACGCTTCAGGTGGAACGACAGGACTCTCCTTTACCGGAGGCCCGATTACCACTTCAGGAACGCTTACCCTAAGTGGCACTCTTGCCACCACAAACGGAGGCACCGGCACTTCTTCTTCTCCTTCGCAAGGACAGCTTCTTCTTGGAAATGCTACAGGGGGATACGACCTTGTGGCGACTTCGTCTCTTGGTGTCACTTCAACAGAATGGTCAACGAATGGGAATAATATTTTCAACAACAACGTGGGCAATGTCGGCATTGGCACCACTTCTCCTTTCGCTACTCTCTCCATCGCAGGGACTACTAACCAAACAAATCCTCTTCTTGCCATGGCAGTTTCTTCGACTACTCAACCTTTCTTCACCATCGCTTCTTCCACAGGATTTAATCTTATGGGAGGGGTAACACAGCCGACGCATGCGGGGAAGATTCTTGATGGTGCTGGAGGGGCTCTACTCAATGGAGCAAGATCCGTCTTCGTCTCCGGGAATTTTGCCTATGTGGTTTCACAGAATAGTAGTGGTGCCCTCGAAATAGTTGACATCTCTGACCCAAAGAATCCCGTGCACAAAGGTTCACTTTTAGATGGCGTTGGTGGCGCAAATCTTTTCTTTCCATCTGCAGTCTTTGTCTCTGGGAACTATGCATATATTGCAAGTCAATTCGCCCTCGAAATAGTCGATGTTTCTGACCCAGCAAATCCCGTCCACAAAGGAAAAATCCTCAATGGCGCTGGCGGAGCCCTTCTCAGTGGTGTAAATTCCATCTTCGTCTCAGGTAGATATGCCTATACGACTTCAGCAAGTACCGGTGGTCTCGAAATCATTGATGTCTCAAATCCGGGAAATCCTGTTCACAGAGGCTTACTCGCAAATGGTGTCGGTGGTGCAGCACTTCTCGGGCCACGCTCCGTTTTCGTATCCGGCAACTATGCATACGTGGTTTCAGATGGTAGTGACGCTCTCGAAATTGTTGATGTTTCGAATCCTGCAAACCCCGTGCACAAAGGAAAAATTCTCGACGGAACGGGTGGTGCTATTCTCAACAACGCTGTTTCCGTTTTCGTCTCCGGTAACTATGCGTTTATCGCTATACGTGATAGCAACAGTGCCCTTGAAATTGTCGATGTCTCAAATCCGTCAAATCCTGTTCTCAAAGGTTCACTTGTAAATGGCGCTGGTGGCGCTCTTCTCAATGGCGCAAATTCCGTCTTCGTCTCTGGTAACTATGCGTTTGTGGCTTCTCCTTCGAGTAATGCCCTCGAAATCGTCGACGTCTCCAATCCTGGAAACCCTGTTCATAAAGCTTCTCTTTTGAATGGCGTTGGTGGCGCAGCTCTATCGAATCCTTTGGGCGTCTTCGTCTCCGGCAACTACGCATACGTGGCATCACAAACGAGCAACGCCCTC
>JBDTMN010000021.1 GCA_039934295.1 Candidatus Taylorbacteria bacterium
AACCGTTATCAACTAACGAGAGGCGGAGAGTGCAAAGATGGGTGGCCTTATACAAGTAGTTGACAAACCGCTAGTATTATGTATAATTATACACATGGAATACTGCCGAGGGTAATAGCTAAACTCTGGCGCGGATGACGTTCCAAGTCTCAAAAAAACAGAAAAAACAGATACGGAAATTATGAAAAAACTCCTTGTAATGGCCCTGCTAGTGGCAGGGATCGCAAACTCCTTTGGGGCAGTTGCCTCGAAGGTTAAGTTCTACTCGCTGTGGGTGTCCTTACCGGACGCCAATCGGGCGACCAACAGTTTCCCAGTCGCGAGGGACAACCTCATGTCTGGGTTAAAGTTGGGCGGTGTCTTCGACCCTCGGGGGCGAGAAAATTCGCCTACGGGTCTCGATTTCGTGCAGTGCTTCGACGCCGGGGACGTCGCAACCACGACGGGTACAAATACGTTGTGGCGTTTCGAATTCAACCCGTCGGGCCAATTCACCAACAACTTCGGTAACCGCGGCTATTGCCCGGTCATCGTTGTAGGAATCGATGGACAGGTGTCCATTGACCGGTTGAGCTGGAAAGTGTATGGGGGCCCCCTAAGTGGTATACGTGACCTTAAGGGGATATCATATTTCCCATCAACGAGGGTTGGTGTGAACGCTGGCCCTGACGGAAGGCTGTGGACAGCCGATGATCAGTTTGTAAGTTCCGGTCCAGGAACACAGTTAGTGGATGCCGTCGCTTACATCGGGGCGTCACTGACGTCGCCTAACGTTGACAGTATTGTGGACCAAACGAAACTCAATAACGACCTCGCCGGCGGACTTCCCGTCACGGTCGAATACAAATTCGACGGTCTGAATGGTGACAAGTTCCATCCAGTCTCAACTCTTGTGTACCCCTCGGGTGGGGTGCCGGAAAAAAAATATGGGTTTCGAAAGATCGAGACTCCATACGGATTCCTTTGGTCGCTCATGGCGCCAAAGGGGTCTACGTGGACGGTTGGGAAATCCCCAGTCGTCAATGGGTTTTACAACCCGGAAACAGTCACTGCGGGGTTTTCAATCCCCGCCTTCTTTAACCAAAACCCGATGATGTTTTATCGGGTCCAACGGATAGAGTGAGAAACTAAACCTTGCTTTTATCCCTCAGTCGCTGCATACTTTACTGTGTGCAGCGATTTTTCATATAATAACGATAAATAGCCGATGTCAAGTTGGTACTTGACAAATTCCTATAATTTGCTATCATATAGGGTATCAGTAGATTATTAAGATAATAAGAATAATATAAATATATGAATCAGAAATTAATGAGATATATAGGCATATTTTCGCTTGTTTTGGCCTTTTCTGTTGCGTTTGCAAATAGCAATGCACAAATCGCCTATGCAGATGAAGATGCTCAGGTTGGTATTGTTACCAATCAGGTTTCCGAGGATCAACAGGATGAAGTTACACCTATTGATCTCGAACTAATTCAGGACGGTGGAAAGGGGATTAATACAAACGCTGTGACTGAGGATACTCAAGACGGCACTATTGGGATTAACACGAATTCAGTAACTGAAGATACGCAAGATGGAAATCAGCTTGCGACTCCTTCACCTACTCCAAATGAAAATGGAGGACACAGAAATCGTAGTGGCGGAGGTTCTCGACGCATGGCTTCAGACCTTATCGTAGCTCCGGAAACATTTGCATCAGCAAACATAATTGTAAGTCCGGTAGAAGCAGTGGCTGGGGACTGTACCTACTTGACGGAGTATTTGAAGTTCGGTGGAAAAAATAATCCAGCCGAAGTTCGAAAACTTCAGCTCTATTTGCGAGACACTGAAAAACTCGATGTAGACGTAACCGACATGTTTGACGAGAAAACTCTTGCTGGAGTGAACGCATTTCAAGCAAGGTATGTCAAAGACACGATGGGCCCATGGGGCGCTTCAATTCCGTCTGGACAGGTTTACATCTCAACGCTGAAAAAGATTAATGAACTCAATTGTAAAAATCCAATTGCTTTCACAGCAAATGATTTAGCTATCTTTGACGCTTACAAGAAAGCTAAAGTGGAAGGAACTTCTGTTCTTAGCGAGACCGAAGCTCCCGGCTCATTCTTTAACGGAAGCGATGCTGGAACTTCTCTCGACACGAACACGAACACAGACACAAGCACTGACGATGAAATCGGCACTACCGATGAAAACGCCAACGCTGGATCCGCCTCTGTCGGATTTGGAGCAAAAATAGGAAATTTCTTCAACGGAATCTTCAATTTTGTCTTCGGAAAATAAGAAAACAAGAATCTGGAATCTGGGTTATAGAATCTAGAAAATGAAAATACAGATAGCAAAAAACTCCGCCTAGGCGGAGTTTTTTGCTATAGGAAACACCCGTTAGAGCATTTTCCTTGTTCCCCGTGCTGAATTCCCCAAAGCTAAGCTTTGGGGAATTCAGAGTATGGTATAATATTTATGAATGATTCTTGTTTTATATAAATTTTATTTATCTATTCTCAGATTTCCTTTTGCGGAAAGAAGAATCGAATTCTTCATAGGAGATCCAAATGCCCCGGCAAGAGCAATCATAAGAGCGTTGTCGGTCGTGAGGTTGTGAGGGGGGATGAGCACAGGGACATTCATCTTTTTCCCTAGGTCGTCGAATGCCTTTCTCAAGTGATTATTTGCAATCACCCCTCCTCCGAGAATCAGTGTCTCAATTCCAAATTCTTGAATCGCGCGCTCCGTTTTTGCGATGAGCACTTCTGTTACCGCATTTTCAAATTCCATCGAGATTTCTTGCTTGATTTTCGGGGTGATTTTTGTGATTTTTCTCACCAAGTATAGTACGGCGGTTTTAAGACCGGAGAAGGAAAAATCGTAATCTTTACTGTGAAGCATGGGACGAGGGAGGGAAACAGTTTGTAAGTTGGTGAGATGGTAAGTTTGTAAGTTAGGTCGAAGGCGATTTTTTTCAGCCAGCGCCGAAATATGTGGCCCGCCGGGGTAGGGAAGTCCCAAAATTCTCGCAACTTTATCGAACGCTTCACCGACTGCGTCATCGCGCGTTTGACCGATAATCTCGTACTGCTTCCATTTCTTGATGAGGACGAGCTCCGTGTGTCCTCCGCTTATGAGTAATGCGAGAGCGGGGTAGTGGACAGGTGTTAGGTGTAAGGTGTTAGGTGTTAGTGCAGGAGGAGTATTTTCTTTGGAAATAAGTCTGCGTGTGTCCGCGTTTAGTCCGCGTTGGTCTGCGGTCTCCGCGCTAACAAGCGCGGAGACGATGTGTCCCTCCATATGATTTACCGGTATGACAGGAATATCCCAGAGTGCGCTCAATGCTCGAGCAAAATTTATCCCTACCCAGAGCGCAGGCTCAAGTCCCGGACCCTCCGTAATAGCAATCGCATCGATTGCCGGCTTTCCCATGTCTACCAATGTCTTCATAAATTGCTCACCAAGCTCCGGTTCTCGATCGAGGATAGTTTGTAAGTTTGTAAGTTTGTAAGTTGGTAGGTTAGACTTTGGATTTTCCTTTCCTGAATCTTGAATCATGAATCTCGAGTCTGCAGAATTTTTTAACAATTTAAGAAATAATGGAATCAGGTTTTTTCCATGCTCTCTCTTTGCCATCATTGGGAAAACACCCCCATAGTGCTCGTGGATGTTCACTTGTGATATAAGCTCATCGCCAAGGACTTTGAAATTCAGCGTTGGGGTAATTTCACCTGTCTCTATCAAGCAAATTGCTGTTTCGTCACATGATGTTTCTATGCCTAAAATAACCATAAAGGAAACTATACCTTCGGGCTTATTTTAAATCAAATAGAAATGATTGCATTTCCATACCTCAAATGTTGGTGGCGTATATTTCTATTCACGTCAATGTGTGCTATCTCAACGCTATAGCGGAGAGTTAGCATAGAGACAAAATGAAAAAACCCGCCATATTTTGGGTCGGGTTATTCTATATCCAGACATAGTAGGCTTTCCGTCCGGTTTGCTCAAAAACGAAGGCCACAGTTTTATTTCCGAAATCGAGTCTTGGACAATGAAGAAGTTCAACCTCGTGAGTATAGCGGATTGACGATTTTTTCTGCATTATTCGTGACTGAGTGAGAGTAAGTGGTCGTAGAAGCACAAAATATTCGCTTTTAAAAAGCGCGTTTTTTTCATCGTGCTTAATTGCAATTCCCGGAGGTCTAAGACCGAGTACACCAATATTCATGCCTTGAATTCCAGCGCATGGTCCGATTCCTACGCTTGTTCCGTAGAAGTAAAGCTGTCCAGTTTTCCTCAAGCGAAAGCGAGGGTATGGAAGTCTCTTAAAACGTGATAGGTGATGTCGAGGCCAAGCTGGAATTTCCGGCCTCAATTCCTCGATTGAGCGTCTCTGCATTTGAACAATACAGGCCATATGCGTCCTTGGTTGAAGGTTTAAAAAGAACAAAAAAACCAGCTTTCGAAGAAAGCTGGTTTTTGAATTCGATTTTAATTTTTAGTTTAAAATGCTAACACAAAAACGAGCTTTCTTCGCAAAGTCTGCATCATGGACATCATTTCGTTCGACTTATTCTGCATAGGTGAGGAAAGTATATCAAAACGAATAAAATATGTAAAATGATAAAGAATTTCCATAACTCTGCTAAAGTTGCTAAAATGAAACTATGTATTCAATGCGAAGCTTAATTTATGATGTGTGGTCTTATACGAGGCCTTACAAAAAAGCTTTCTGGACGGCGACTTTTTTGCGCTTTTTTGCCGATCTCGCATGGCTTTATCCTCCCTATGCTCTTGCGGTTATTGTAAACTTTTTTGCAAATAATGCGTCGGGAGCATCCCTCGCGCCTCTTTATTGGGCTTTTTCTCTCACTTTTCTTGTGGCGGTTGTTCGGTATTCGGCAGTGTATTATTCAAGATCGATAATGTATAAAGCTTCTGAAAAAATTGTTTTGGACGCTCAACACAAATTAATTCGTCATGTAATGCTTCTTGATATGCATTGGCAGGAGAAGGAGAGCTCGGGAAGCAAATTCAAGCGGATTGAGAGGGGAGCGGAGAGTATTAACAAGATTTTGAGGATTTGGATAAACAATATTATTGAAATTACAATCAACCTTGTTGGAATAATATTGATTATTCTGCACTTCGATTTCGGTATTGGAGTAACCGTTTCATTCTTTCTTATATCCTATTATATTTTTGCGCATTTTTATCGCACTAGAGGAGTAAGAGCGGCTGATATTGTAAATGCGAAAGAAGAATATAGAAGCGGAATACTTTTTGAATCCATCAGCAATATTCGAAGCGTAAAAGTCATGTCCATGGCGGACACAATTTTAAATAAGCTTTCTGTAAACGCTCTCGATTTGTTCGGAACAATTAAAAGACGTATTTTTTGGTTCCAAGCAGGCAATTCACTCAGAAATTTTTACGCGCAGCTTTTTAGAATTGGCGTTATGATTTTTATAGTATGGGGGGTACTTCGCGGAAAATATGAAATTGGTTTTCTTATACTGTTTACTGGTTATTTTGGAACTGTTTGGCAGTCAATGAGTGAATTTACGGACGTATCAGAAGATTTTGCTGTTGCCAAGAATTCAATATTTAGAATGCAAACAATTCTTAACACTCCGATAGTAATTGATAGTGAAGAAGGAAAAATCAGTTTTCCAACTGATTGGAAAGCGATCGAAATAAAAAATGTATCTTTCTCGTATCAAAACAAACTTGTTTTGGATGGAATCTCATTTGTCGTAAAGAGGGGGCAGAAAGTCGGAATCGTGGGATTGTCGGGCGCTGGAAAGTCGACTCTTTTTAAACTACTGCTTAAGGAACACGAATCATATACGGGTGAAATTCTTTTCGATGGGGGGTTGCTCAAGAATATAAGCAAAAAAGATTATTTTAATCATCTTGCTGTTGTTCTCCAGGATACAGAACTTTTTAACTCGTCGCTCCGAGAGAATATTACCATCTCGAATCAGAAAGAAGAAAAAAATCAGAAATTGCTTGAAAACGCCATAACTACTGCGCACGTCGGGGATTTCATTCCAAAGTTGCCAGAGGGAATCGAGTCGATAATTGGCGAAAAGGGGGTAAAACTGTCAGGAGGAGAAAAGCAAAGGGTAGGTATTGCCAGGGCAATATTTAAAAATCCACAAATTCTGCTTCTTGATGAGGCAACGTCTCATCTGGATATTGAATCAGAGGAAAAAATCAAAGATTCACTGCACACATTTTTCAGCAATGTGACAGCTATCGTAATTGCTCATCGGCTCACCACAATAAAGGAGATGGATGAGATTATTGTTATTGAAAATGGAAAGATTATTGAATCTGGGAATTTCAAGAAACTTTTCAAAGCAAAAGGTAGATTTTTTGAACTGTGGGAAAAACAAAAGCTTTAATTTTGCTAAAGATTTTTATCTATAAAAATCTTCAGCTCTTTTGGAGACTTTATTCGCACTAAGTTCTTAGGAGGATACTTAGTCAGAGCATTTTCGATAAGTTGAACAACTCCGCCTTGCCAAATTTCAAATAAATTTTTAATTTGCAGAGAATCTTCACATCCTTCCGGCAACTCATCTCGCTTGTTTTTTCTATGTTTGATCCACCTCTTAATATTGTGAAATACTGCTCTCAAATTTGTATAGTTAAGATAAATAACTAAATCTGCCAACTCCAACATCTCTTTCGGTGCGTAATTGATATAACCATCAACAATCCACGAATTTTGATTCTGGAGTAAGTCTTTTATTTTATTTTCCGCTTCCGCTCTATCTTTTAGAGTCCAATTTTCTCCCCAAATATATGTATCGATATGGATAGCAGGTAAAGAAAGTTTTTCTCCAAGAGTTCTTGCCAGAGAAGTCTTTCCAGAACCGTTTGGACCAATTATGGATATTTTCCTAAAATTTTTCAGCATGTTTTGTGGGCGGTAGAGGAGTCGAACCTCTGACATCGTCAACGTCAATGACGCGCTCTACCAACTGAGCTAACCGCCCGAGGTGTTAATGTACCAGAAATTTTTTTTAATTTCCAGTTCTTTCTATCTTACTAATCTCCTAAACTCCCAACCTAATGTTTACTCGTATCTTAGCGCTTCCATCGGGCTTTTCTTGGACGCCGAACGGGCGGGGTAGAGTCCGAAGACGAGACCAATCAATGTCGAGACACCAAATCCCAGTGCCGCTCCTCCCCATGGGAATACAAATTGCCAGTTGATATGGAGACCTGCGGATAAGGCTATTGCGATTACAAACGCGAGAAGCGCTCCTAATATTATTCCTACCAACCCGCCGATTGCAGTTAAGAGAACTGCCTCAAGGAGAAACTGCGAGAGAATGTCACGGTTGGTCGCTCCAAGCGCTTTGCGAAGTCCGATTTCTCGAGTGCGCTCGGTTACGGCGACAAGCATGATATTCATAATTCCCACGCCTCCCACAAAAAGGGCAATCGAAGCCACAGCAACCAGAAACCAGGTGAGAGCAGAAGTAATAGTTGAGAGCCTCTTCGCGAGGTCCTGCTGTGTTTGGACAAAAAAGTCGTCTTTGGCGGGGTCCGTAATGTCATGCGATTCACGCAACGTCAAGACGACGTCGTGAGCGACAATGTCAACATCCTCGTCCGCATTTGCTTCAACAATAATTCGGTTGAAATACTTGATTCCGAGAAGATAATATTGCGCGGTGGTATAGGGCATAAGAGCCATATCGTCAAAATTAAAGAGCGACCCTCCGCCAGTAGGCGGGAGAACCGCAACGACCTGAAAATTTCTGCCCTTGATTTTTATTTTTTTTCCGACGGGGTCTTCCGCGTCAAAGAGATGGTCCGCTATTTTGCTTCCAATAACCACCACATCTGCGCGGCCCAAAACATCGTCCTGACTGAAGAAAGCTCCACCTACAGGATGCAGGTCAAACATTCCCGCCATAAGCTCTGTTGCTCCGAAAATGTTCACCTGATACGTGTTGGACCCGTAGGAAGCCGAGTCCGCGCCAAAGACTACCGGCATCACATCTTTGATTCCGGGAGCATTCGTTTTATTTTTTAGATAGGTGACATCGCGTGGCTTTAGTGAGTCGCTATAAAGCGAGCTTACATCCGACGGGCCGGAGGGTTCACGCCCGGGGATGATGGCAATAGTTTGGGTGCCGAGACCCTGCACCTGGTCGAGAATAAGGGTCTGCGCGCCTTTTCCGAGCGCCACGACAAGAATAATGGCAGTGATGCCGATTACGATTCCCAAAATGGTGAGAAGCGAGCGCGACCGGTTTGTGGACAAACCTCTTAATGAAGTTTTAAAAATGTGTTTGTAGGTCATAAAAATAAGTTGAAAGTGGAACCCGCCCGAACGTGCCCCGCCCGGATGCCAGCCCGACCCGTCCGACCGAATCATCCGGGCGGAACGATTCATTCTGGCGGGGACATCCGTTCGGACGGGGGCACGGGCGGGAGTGAAAAAAAGAAAAAAGAGAACTGACTTTTTTTATTATTTCACGAAGCTGGCTTCAGCTCTCAAACGGTTTACGACTTCTTTGTCGCTCTCGATTTCTCCGTCCAGAATATGGATGATACGCTCAGCATGGCTCGCGGTCGCAGTCTCGTGGGTAATTAAAATAATAGTATGGCCTTTTTCATCATGGAGTTTTTGCAATATTTGCATCACCTGCGCTCCTGATTTGGAATCCAAGTTACCGGTGGGCTCATCAGCGAAGATGACGTCGGGCTTGGTTACAAGCGCTCTTGCAATCGCCACCCTCTGTTTCTCGCCTCCCGAAAGTTCCCCGGGCTCATGTTTTTCTCGATGGCTAAGACCCACAGATTGTAAAGCTTCTCGAGCAAGCCCGTTCCACTCCGACTCTTCTACCCCAGAATAGAGGAGAGGCAATTTTACGTTCTCCAGCACGCTGGTTCTTGCTAAGAGATTGAATGCCTGAAAGACAAAACCGATACGGTCATTTCTCATTTTTGCAGTTTGTACCTCGGTATATGAATTGATGTTTTTTCCATCGAAAATGTATTCACCGCCTGATAGATCGTCAAGTAATCCTAAAATATGAAGCAGGGTAGATTTGCCCGAACCGGAAGGTCCCATGATGGTTACGAATTCTCCTTTTTCTATGGTAAGCGAAATACCACGAAGAACAGTGGTCTCCGTTTCGCCATCTTTGTAGATTTTCGTAATATTTTTTGCCTCGATTAGTGCAGACATGAAAAGGTAAGCTAGACAGTCAGAGATTTTCTAACATACTAATATACTAACTTACTAATATACTCCTTATTATTTCTTCCTGTCAAAAAATACTATTTTGTCTCCCTCATTTAACCCCGAGATAACCTCGACATATCCGTCGGTGCCTCGGAGTCCAAGCACCACAGGTACTTCTTCGACAGAATTATTTTCACGAACAATTTTCACCGATTTTTCGTTGTCTTTTTGCGTTACGGCTCTTTGCGGAATACGGAGCACGTTTTCTCTCGTTCCGGTTTGGATATCGATATTTGCCGTCATGCCGGACTTTATCCGTTCGTCGCTTTTATCAAAAAAGAACGTGACTTTATAGGTTGCGACGCCCTCAATGATTGTCTCTCCGGGGTCGATAAGCGTTACTTTTGCGGGAAAATCCTCGCTTTGCCCGTAGGCGTCCAGCGTAACCTTCGCGCTCTTGCCGAGAGCAACCTTTGAGATATCCGACTCGGGCACAAAGGCTTCGATTTCAAACGATCCTCCAGAAATAAGCCGAACAAGAGGGGAACTTGGGGTTGCTAATTCTCCGATTTTTGCGTCGAGTGAAGTCACCGTTCCCGAAAAAGGAGCGATAATCATCGTCTCGTTTAGGTTTGATTGAATAGATTGAATAGACGACTCCGCTTTTGAAAGAGCGAGCGCCTTCAGACGAAGCTCATCGGGAGTTACCGCTGACTCTGCGGAGGCCGAAGACTGGCTCGCTGACTCGATATTTGATTTGACTGTCAATACGGTTGTGCGGGCGGTGGAAACATCTGTTTTGTACCCGCTGTAGAGGGAGGCCTCGGCGGAAGACTGATTGCTTGAGCTTATAAGAACCAAAGAAAGATCCTGAAGAAGGACTTCGACAGAGTCGATTGTGTTTTTCGCGACGGCTTCACTTTTAATTAAATCGATGCCCTCTGATTTGAGAGAGGTTCTCCAATCCTTAAGAAGATTGTTCACATCGTCTTTTTCATTGTTTATCCTAATTTTTTGGCTTGGGTAGCCTGATATCGCATAGGTCGTATTTCCTTCAGATATTTGAATTCCAAACTGCGGACTCTTTCTTGGATTATCAAAAAATTGGTCAACATACGTTGATATGGCGCTGTCAACTTTTGAAAGTCCGTCCTCCAGGCTTTGTCTTAAATTAGCTTCCGCATTGATGATGGCTGTTTCGTCGCTCGACGTGTTTTTTCCCGACGTATCGTATTTTGCTTCGCTTGCGCGGACAAGCTGGTCGTACTCGATTTTGCGGGTCTCTAAATCGGCTTTTGCCTGGGAAAGAGACGCTCTCACGTCCCCATTTTCAATTGAAACCAGGACCGAGCCCTGCGAAACTCGGTTGCCGACTTTAGTATTCACGACAACAATTTTTCCGGATTTGGAAAGCGAAAGTTCCGCTTCTCTCACAGGCACAACCTTGCCGGTAACGCTTACCTCCTCGGCGATGTTTCCTCTTTCTACAAGTCCCAGTTCATAAGAGGCCAAGGGGTTGCGGTTTCGAGTGAATCCATAGACGGCAATCGCGATAATTGCTATTACAATGATAACGATTGTCCACCGCCCTTTTTTTGACCCCCAGATATTTTTAAGTTTTTCAATCATCTGATTATTATGATTAGCTTTCAGTATGAATGTTTTAACATGTCTGTCCCGAAAAGTCAATCAACCCTGATTTCAAATTGGGAAACGTGGGGAGTAGTGGTCTCTCGAGCAAACAAAAAAACATGGCGCAGTTTCTTGCAACATAAACTACGAACAGGCTCCTAAAAAACGATTGCACTTTCAAATCGAATACGAGCTCGTGACTCTTACATTGCTGGCGTTCCGGTAGATGTGGCCGAAATGTCGCAGTTCTTGCAGGTCTTCTTGTGCGTGGCGACGAGGTAAATCGCCGAGAGTCCCACAAGGACATAGACGACTCTTGACACCATCGCGCCCAGGAAGGAGCCGATGCCCCAATCGAAAAGACCGATGAGAAGCCAGTTCAACCCTCCGATAACCAAAAGAACGAACGCTATTCCATGTAATGCTTTCATATAATTATTCATTAATTAATAATAATTTCTTGCTTTAAGTATATCAGAAAAAGGAAACTTAGTCACACAGTCGAATGTAACCTGAAACATGTCCTAAACCCGTTCGGGTCAGACTAGGCTTGCGTCTGAAGTATAGAATCCAGAGAGTCGCTTCAGACGCTAAATTATGGCTGGCTGACAATAAACCCCCTTGTTATCGGTCCGAAGAATCCTACGGGAGGCGTGATGCCATGAGCCAGCTGGAACCTAGAAAGCGCGGTTCGGGTCAGCATGCCGAAGAAAGTGGTCTCATTGCCTGGAGAACCTGCGCCCACAAGAGCAAGCGTGAATCCTTTGGAATTTAAGTATTGCTGAAGGAGTTTTACATCGCTTCCCACTGATCCCGAACCAAGATTACGGGTGAAGGAAAGCGGGGTGAGAACAGGTGGGAGTCCTATTCCCGGAGTAATCTCCACAACTGGAGCAATTCCCGAAGTATTTGGACTACACATGTATCCTGAAGGATTGGCAGGAAATGGAATCAGGGTATATCCCGAGGCGCAGACTGGAAGAGCAGATGATGGTGAAGGTAATTGAGAAATGAAGTTAGCACTGCGACCGCCACTTGAGCTTCTCCTTCTTGAGGGGGTGGGAGTGGGGACAGGTACTTCTGGGATTGCGCTGAAGGAAGCGAAATTTTTAAATGCAGAATTACCTCCGACGGTGGTAAAATCTCCACCTGCATAGAGTGTGGCTCCATCTCCTGAAAGAGCGAGGGCATATACAGTACTGCTCATATTCGGATTAAAAGTTGATATAGCAGAGCCATTCGAGGTGTTTATAGCCGCTAGACGATTGTAGGGTGCTCCTCCAACGGTGGTGAAGGTGCCACCGGCGTAAAGAGTTGCTCCATCTCCCGAAAGAGCGAGGACCCAAAGAAAATTGTTAATATCCGGATTAATAAAAGTTGATATAGCAGAACCATCCGCGGTGTTTATAGCTGCCAGATTGTTGTAGGGTGCTCCTCCAACGGTGGTGAAAATGCCACCAGCGTAGAGTTTTGTTCCATCTCCCGAAAGAGCAAGGGCTAAAACAAAACCGTTCATATTCGGATTGAAAGATGTAGCTATTCCATCCGAGGTGTTGATAGCCACCAGACGATTGTAGGGTGCTCCTCCGACTGTGGTGAAACCGCCACCGGCGTAGAGTTTTGTTCCATCTCCCGAAAGAGCGAGGGCTCTTACTGCACTGCCCATATTCGGATTGAAAGATGTAGCTATTCCATCCGCGGTGTTTATGGCTACTAGAAAATTGTAGGGTGCTCCTCCGACTGTGGTGAAATCGCCACCGGTGTAGAGTTTCGTTCCATCCGGAGAAAGAGCGAGGGCTCTTACAGTGCTACTCATATTTGGATTGAAGGTTGATATAGCAGAGCCATTCGAGGTGTTGATAGCTGACAGACGATTGTAGGGTGCTCCTCCGACGGTGAGGAAATCTCCACCGGCATAGAGTGTGGCTCCGTCTTCCGAAAGAGCGAGGGCTAGAACAGTACTGCCCATATTTGGATTGAAATTTGGGTCAACAGTGCCATCGGGTAAAATATGCGCCAGATTATTGCGAGCGATATCTCCGAAGATGGTGAAACCGCCACCAGCGTAGAGAGTTCCTCCATCCGAAGAAAGAGCGAGGGTGCCTACATACTGGTTCATATTCGGATTAAAGGTTGATATAGCAGAGCCATTCGAGGTGTTGATAGCCACCAGACGATTGTGGGGTAGTCCTCCAACGGTGGTGAAAAAGCCACCAGTGTAGAGTGTAGCTCCATCCGGAGAAAGAGCGAGGGCTGAAACGCTACCACCCATATCAGGATTGAAAGTTGATATAGCTATTCCATCCGCGGTGTTTATAGCCACCAGACGATTGTAGGGTGTGCCTCCGACGGTAGTAAAATCTCCACCGGCATAGAGTGTGGCTCCGTCTCCCGAAAGAGCGAGGACAGACACACCAAAAAACGTACCGCCCATGTTCGGATTAAAGGTTGATATAGCAGAGCCATTCGAGGTGTTGATGGCAGCTAGACTATTGTAGGGTGCTCCTCCAACGGTGGTGAAGGTGCCACCGGCGTAAAGCGTTCCTCCGTCCGGAGAAAGAGCGAGGGCAGACACACCAAAAAACGCACTGCCCATGTTCGGATTAAAAGTTGTTATGGCTGTGCCATCTGAGGTGTTGATAGCTGCCAGGCGATTGTAGGGTGCTCCTCCAACGGTGGTAAATTCTCCTCCGACGTAGAGTTTTGTTCCATCTCCCGAAAGAGCGAGGGCCTTTACCTGACTAGTATTCACATCTGGATTAAAAGTTGATATAGCTGTGCCGTCTGCGGTGTTGATAGCCACCAGACGATTGTAGGGTGCGCCTCCGACTGTGGTGAATAGTCCTCCGGCGTAGAGTTTCGTTCCATCCGGAGAAAGAGCGAGGGAATATACAATACTGCTCATATTAGGATTGAAATTTGGGTCAACTGTGCCGTCAGATAAAATATGAGCTAGTCTGTTGCGTGTTTCTGTCCCTACTTGAGTAAAATTGCCTCCGATATACCAACCACCGTTTCGGTCCGAAATCACTGCCGATATTGAATTGTTAGCTTTGGGGAATGTGGATACAGGGAGACCAGTAGAAGTTACAATGGGGACACCATTTCCAACAAACGTACCACCCACATGGGTAAATCCGCCACCTATATATGTGCCGGAACTATTTGCCACGACGGCATTGACCACTCCGTTAATTATGGGTATGTTGCTATCAGGGGTAGAAGAAAACTCCGCTCTTGCATCCCCCGGCGAGTAAAAAAAGACTGAAACCAAACACGCGAACAAAAAGGTCGGTATAGTATATTTTTTCATATCATTTTTTTATTGAATAAAATGGTTCTCACTATTATACTATATTCGGAACAGAAACAAACTGGAGTGGATTTCAAAAGGAGTAGAATGTTCATTGCGAAAATACCGGACATAACTTCCCATTTTTTAAGGCAGTAATCTAAGTGTGAAAATATTTACAATAAAAATATACGGAGTAATATTATCACAGTCGGTTACTAGAATATTTCTTAATTATTATTTATGTCATCACAGAGGCAAAAAAAGGCGGAAAATATGAATATTAAAAAAGCGCAAGAGGCATGGAAGGGAATGACCCACCGCGAGCGCGCATTGGCGCAACCCGAAGGACGTTCCAGAAAGAAACCCGGCTCAACCGGAAAGGGCAAGTTTTACCGAATAGAGGTTCGTCCAAAGGGAGAATTTACCTCTTTTCGCGTTCAAGACGTGGGGAAGCCGGGCGGACTTGAGAGACTCGCAGGCAGGAGGTCAAGCGGGAGCTGGGACACTGTGACCTGGCTTATCAGTAAAGAAGACGCTCATGTCGCGAAAAACGGAGCACTAGTGATAGAAGGTGAAAAAGCGCGAAGTGTCTTGAAGCAAATTCGGGGGAAAATCACCCATGTAAAGGCAGACATCTTTAAGGCATATCCTCGAAGAAATATCCCAGAAAGCGAAAAACCGACTCCGGCAATGAGAAAAGCCGAAATGGCGAACATCAAAAAAGCGCAAGAAGCAAGAAGAAAATAATTTACTTTTACAAAGTCGACAAAAAAATTCCTTTCAGGATAAATGAGAGATGCGGTATACTGATAGTTGGTCGATTATCATTTGAATAATATTTCATCATTATGAAAAAAATATTTATTACTGCGACACTTTCTTTTTTCTCGGTCATAGGGATTGCCCAAGCGAAAACGGATAAAGTGTCCGTCTGTCATGTGACAAGTTCGGAGACTAATCCGATGGTCTTGATTAGCGTCTCTTCAAATGCGGTGGGAGCGCACTTGGGTCATGGCGACTTTCTTTTGCCGACAGGTCAAACTGAATGCGTGGACACTCCTCCTAACCCAGAATAAATAAAAATGTTCTGCTACCAATATCGACAAAGACCGGCGTTTTGCCGGTCTTTGTGTCTTTGCATTTTCTGCGTAATGAGAAATATTAAATTAATTTAAGTCTCTCCTTTATTTTTTCTATTACACCAGTCAAATTCCAATCAGACTTCACTAAATAATATGCAGGTTCGTTTCTTACAATCGAGGCTATTATTGATTCCTCGCCCGCCGACAAGTTTGTTAAAAGTATTATCGGCACGTTTTTTCCATACTCTCCCTTTTCTCGCAGTTTGTCCATCATTGTGAGCCCATCCATAACGGGCATAAGGATATCGAGCAAAATAAGATCAGGTTTTTCGCGAAGCGCGATATCGAGACCGTCTCGGCCGTTCCCTGCGGAAAGAACAAGAAACCCTTCATCGCGCAACTCCTCCGCGTATGTTTTATTAATCACCGCCTCATCCTCAACAATCAAAATTTTTATTTTATTATTTTCCGTCATATTATTTATTCTATCACAATGGATTCTGCTCGCCAATAAGTTCAAGTTCTTTTTTTCCGGCTTTAGCCCTCATTCCAGTCATAGGGATAGCGGCGTAAAACGTAGACCCCTGATTTTCACCGCCAGATGTAAACCATATGAACCCACCGGAGTTGTCGAGGACGGATTTAACTAAATACAATCCGAGACCCGTTCCGTCGGCAAGCACTTCTCTGGCATTGTCGGCTCTGAAGAATTTGGTGAATACTTTTCCCTGCTGATTTTGAGGAATCCCGTAGCCGGAATCCGACACAACAATCAAAAAACTTTTCTCTTCAAATAGCTTTCCTGCTACTATTTCTCCTTTATTCATTATCTTGCACTCAATGCTGATCTCCCCATCCTCCGGCGTATAATGTATGGAATTCATGACCATGTTGCTTATGACACTACGAAACAGGGGCTCGTCGAGCATTAACTCAATTTTCTTTTCTGGGAGTATAATTTTGAGTTTCAGGTGTTTTTTATCGCTCAATGGTTTCAGTTCATTGAGAAAAATTTGAATTGTGGCGCCGATATCCATTTCTTTTACTTTAATGGTAAATGCCCCGAGTTCAATGCGCGATACATTCAAAAGCGCGTTGACCAGATCTATCATTCGCTGATTTAAAGCGCGAATATCATTGATATATTCATTTTGTTTTTCTGTGAGCATTCCCATTTTTCCGCCCAGAAGCCTTTCGGTCAAGAGTTTGATAGCGGTCGGCGGAGTTTTGAGCTGATGGGACGCAAGAGATATGAATTCGCTTTTGGCTTTGTCAATTTCTTTTTCGAGCGTGATGTCTCGAAAAACTTCAATTGTTCCTATGACTTTTCCATCAAGAATAACGGGAGTTACCGTAATTGCCACAGGGAATTTTGATTTGTCTTTATGCGCATAATAGTAGGTCGGGCCCGCTGTGGTGGTGGTAGTAGTAGTCGTGGCGGTAGACAGCGCCATGCTCACAGGGTGTTTTTCCAATTGAATAGATGCTCCGTTTTCGTCTTCAATCGGGAAAACCTCAAAAAAAACTCTCCCCATAACTTCCTCGCTCTTCCTCCCGAGCAACTTTTCAGCGGTTTTATTTATAAGCGTAATATTTCCCCCCGAGTCCGTTGCCAAAAGCCCGTCACCGATACTCGCTAGCATCGTTTCTCGTTCCTTGGACGACACGGCTAATACTTTCGCATTTACCGCCAGCTTTAGTCTCACCTCCTCCTTTTCCTTCGCAGTCACCGCCAACTTTTCTGCAGTTACTGCAAGCTCGCGCCTCACCTCCTCCTTTTCCTTTGCAGTCACCGCCAACTTTTCTGCAGTTACTGCAAGCTCGCGCCTCACCTCCTCTTTTTCCTTCGCAGTCACGGCAAGTTCTTCCGCGGTAACAGCCAATTTTCGTCTGACCTCTTCTTTTTCCTTAGCGGTTACCGCCAACTCAT
>JBDTMN010000022.1 GCA_039934295.1 Candidatus Taylorbacteria bacterium
GCGGGCGACGAACTTTCTTCACTGCTTTTAGAGAGTGGCTTCGTGGAATCTAAATCTGATTGGAGAAGGTTGGTGGAAGAAGGGGCAGTACACTTCGTGGGCTCGAATGAAAAAATAACTGACCCGAAATATCAAGTTATCGAGGAAATGGAGCTTCGAATAGGCAAGAAACGGTTTGTGAGGATACGTGTAAAATAATTAAAAACTTCCTCTGCTTATGCAGAGGAAGTTTTTTGTTACCATTTTTCGTCATCTGCCTCTATATCAAGCTCATCATCTTCGTCCGTGTCTGCATCAGGGTCGGCAATTGGGGGTAATTCGTCGTCATCGAGGGGAACATTTTTCATAATGTTACTTCGAGCTAAGAATGAATACGTCGTGCCTAAGACAGATACGCCTTAGACGGAAAAGTACGAAAGAGAGGTGCATTTATTTCGTAATTTAATATTAATTCGTAGCGTGTGATTATTCTGATAATATTTTTTTGCCATGTGAGGGCAAAAGTTTGGATGCCATATTAATATCAGATTCAAATTTTTTTGCAAACCAAAAATAGGGAGGGTGTGGACAACTCCTAGTCATCGGATGACTAGGAAGCAGTGGTCGCATGACCATAAATATCGCTCGCACGTTTCTTTTGTAGAACCAGAAAATCTGCCCAGCCGCAGATTTTCTTCGTTCCTTACATGAACGACGTTGGAACCTCGGTGAGGGGTAGCCTTCTGCGAGATTAACAATGTTTATGAGGTTAATCTAATATGCCCAACCAAGATATTCTCGCATTCTGTTAAAATTCCGCTGTCTTATCTTCTGGATACACTTCCAATAATGTTTTACCTTCACTATTTTTACAGGTATCCACCATCTGTCTAACCTCGGCATCTTGTAATTGTCGGCCATCCAAAACAGAGCTGTCTCCGACCACCCTTCCAATTTCCCAAGGATCATACCCGTTAGACAATCTAAGCTGACGAGTACCAACCAGCGAGATAGTTTTTACAATCTTTCCGTCTATTGTAGGCCTATTTACAGTAGAATTTATAGTCATGCGAGAGTCGAGATTTAGAAACGTTCCGTTTTCACAAACAAAATCCTTAGACATCGTTTTTAAATCACTGATACGTCGTTCTTCGGTTTTGACCATCTCAGGTGAAGTTGTAAAAATCCCTAACAAAATCGGTCTCAGTGGAAAAAACAATATGTATAGACATGCTATAAGATTAATTACGGTTAAATATGAGAAAGCGGGGTTGAACTTACTAAGCCATAAAGCAACCAAAAAAACTATGGGGTACGTAACGACAGTAATAATAAGTAACTGAAAAGGCCTGTCTGATAAAACGAGGGGTGATGCTATTGTAAAAATAATAATCCCACCAAAAATAGTACTAAAGACTACATATTCGCTTATGTGAACTATGTTAACTATCATTTTAGAGGTCATATATTTAAAATAAGCTAGAAGTAATCAAATTATACCCTTTTGCGGCAAACTGTATATGTGGACATGCTGGGAATCGAAGCTTGTAGCAGTACATTCTTCACATTTCGATGCGAAAAGTGAGCAGTCTTACCTAGCCCGTTCTGACACGGTCGGCCTAGAGCGAAAGCCTGCCCGTTCCGAAACGCCCGTCCGAACGAAACCCGCCCGAACGTGACTTCGGAACGGGCGGGTTACGTTCGGGCGGGCTCCATGTTACATGTGTCGCGTTACGCTTCGTATTGACGCAAGACACGTTATTCCCACTCCGATCGCGTCATATTCATCGTCGTTTCTGACTTTCTTTTCAATGTTAATGAGCTTGGGAATCATGGCAATCATTTGCTTTTTGTCGCCTCGTCCATAACTTGTGATAGCCATTTTCACCTGAAGGGGAGTAAACTCCTTGACCTCAATGCCATTTCTCGAGGCTTCATAAATGATGACTCCTCTTGCCTCTGCCACATTCATTGCGGTTTTCTGATTGCTGTTGAAAAACAACGTTTCGATGGCGAGTATTTCTGGCTTGAATTTGCGTATCAATTTTGCAATTTCCTTGCCGATCATGGACAGTCGCTTGTTGAACTCAATTTTGGATGGTGTCTTGAAACATTCAGAAAAAAGCAGTCGGTCGATTCTATTGTCCCGCTCCAAAATCGCGATACCGAGACGCTCGTATCCGGGGTCGATTGCTATTATACGCATAACTTTATAACTGAATAACTAATAACTGAATAACAAATAAAATAGAAGAATAATTTTTCTGGTCATGCAGTTATTCAGTTATAGGTAATACGTTATAAGTTTATTGCACATTGCAATAAACTTCCTGCACCTCTTCATTATTTTCTAATTCGTTCACTAGAGCTTCGAGCTTTATTAAATCGTCTTCGGAGAGCGGAACTGTCGTGGTTGGTGACCATACGCCATCTTTTTTTTCAAATGCCCAGGCCGCCGCGCCTATTCCCGCGAGCGCATAGCCGTTTTTTGAAAGAATGAATTTTACTTCCTGTGCCGCTTTATTACGGTTCGCTGTCAGGATTTCAATAATCATGGCGCATCCTCCCGGTCCGTACGCTTCGTAGATAATGGATTCCATCGCGCCTGCCTTGTCCGCGGTCGCCTTTTTGAGAGCTCGCTCGATGTTGTCATTTGGCATATTGGAAGCTTTCGCCCGCTCGATCGCCGTTTTTAATGCTGGGGCATTCATGTCTCCCTTTGCTTTTCTCGCTTCATCTGCTATGAGTTTTCCGAATTTGGCAAAAACCTGACTTCTTGCGCCATCCGTTTTCTCCTTTTGACGTTTTATTTGTGACCATTTATTGTGACCAGACATATGGGTAGCTTTTAGGTATTAGGTGATAGCTTCTAGTAAAGATAAAAAAAGCTCTACAATCTTTTTTCTGCAAGTTTGTAAACATCTTTTCTATGGGCAATAAGCACGATAAATACTTCTCGTTTTTCAATAATGGTAAAGAGTATTCTCCAATCTCCAACTCGAATCTTCCATAGCTGTTTTAATGTTGCATGGAGTGGAGTGCCGTAGTGTAAGGGATCAAAGGTCAGTTTCTCTTCGATAGCGCGCTTCACTCGAATCTTGATTGTTGAGTCCAAAGATGGAATATCGCGGGTTGTGACGAGATGATGGTAGGTGATAATCATTTCCAAGCAAGATGATGAGGAATATGTTTTCCTTTTTGAGCCAATCGTTGGTCTGCAATGGCGCCGAGAGCCATATCTTCCTCGATTTCGAGGGCAAGCCGAATAAGTTCCTTAGCCTTTGTTGCTTTCGGCACTTTGTCTCGAGAAGCTGCCTTATAGATTGCATCTTTCATATCGGCCGAGAGAGTAATATTCAATCTTTTTTTTGTGGTGGGCATGGGGGGAGTGTATCAAAAGTGTATCACCGTGTCAACTTCAGCAAACTTTTCTTTATTTGAAATTCTCTATACTATACTGGTAGTAAACCGCAACCAAAGAAATTCTATGAAGAAAAATATTCGGATCGGACTCGTGGGTCTCATTGTAGCTTTACTCATCATAAGTTTCTTGTTTGGATTTGAACCCCAAGTCTCCATGCGTTCATTGTCGATGCAGGGGAAAGTTTCCAACTTCACCTTTGCCGAGTATTTTTAAGGTTCGTATGGGGCGAATGGGACAAATTTTTCAGCAAAAGTAGTGGCCGTTATTGCTTATCCCGGGGCAAAAGCAGGTCGGGTTGTCCGCAAACTAATTGTGGCGGACGTGAAAAAGCAATCAAAAGTTTCGACCGGTCCCACTCTCATTCTCACACAGTCCGCTTAGAGTGGACTGTTTTTTTTGTCTAAACGCTCCATTCACGCGTCGCTTCTTAAAGAAGTTTTTTCCGAAGATTGATTAGAAATTCAGGGTTCCTTCATTTTTTTACTTGCGGAAGAATGTTCGCAATTTGAATCCACTTACTCTCGATTACGTCGAAATCATCGATTTCTGCATCAAATTCCAGACTAATCATGTCTGCGGGTTGTCCTCCACTGAAACGTCGCACGCCAAGATCTCGGAGTGCTTGCATAGTTTCTTCATCAAATTGTGTTTTCCCGAGTTCTGCTTTCGGGTAAGAAAAGCAAATGGCTTGTTTTTTTTCTGACATTCTGCCAGATTGTCCTGCAAGTGTGCCTATTATGTAGCCTTTAGCCTCTAAAATGCGAACAGCTTTTTCAATTTGCGGTTCTATGGGTGTATCTTTTTCAAAATCATTCATGAATATTTTGTCAGTTATTAAAATAATTAAAGCAATTTCTCTTGCAGATTTTTAGGAGTTTTGAGGTTGAGGTGCGCGTAACCGGAAGAGGTGACCACTCTGCCACGTGGTGTGCGCTCAATCAGACCGACTTGAAGGAGATACGGCTCGTTGAATTCTTCAATGGTTGCTTGTTCTTCGGAGAGCGATGCGGCGAGAGTATTTAGGCCGACGGGACCGCCCGAAAATTTGTTGATGATGCATCGCAGGATTTCTCTGTCAGAATTCGTAAGACCGAGAACATCAATTCCTAAAAGCGCGAGAGCGTCTCGGACCGCTTCTTTCGAGAGTTTACTTTTTTTAACCTGCGCAAAATCGCGGGAACGCTTCAAAAGATAGTTTGCCGTTCTTGGTGTAAACCGCGCACGGCTGGCGATTTCTTCCGCCGCCTCTTTTTCGATGGGGACTTTGAGAATTTTCGCAGAGCGTTTGATAATTTCCTCTATCTCTTCCTTGGTGTAGAACTCTAAGCGAAAGACTCCGCCGGAGAACCTCGACTGTAGTGGCTTCGAGAGACCTGCGATGCGCGTTGTTGCGGCAATCAAAGTAAAAGCGGGCAACTCGAGCTGGATAGTGCGCGCAGAAGGACCTTTGCCGATGATAATGTCGAGGGAGCCCGACTCCATGGCGGGGTAGAGCACTTCTTCGATTGTTTTGTTCAGGCGGTGGATTTCATCAATAAAGAGAATGTCTCCGGGAGAAAGATTGGTAAGGATTGATGCGAGATCGCCAACTTTTTCTATGGCGGGGCCAGACGTGATTTTTATCTGGGAGCCGGTCTCTTTGGCAATCAAGTGAGCGAGAGTGGTTTTTCCCAATCCCGGAGGACCATAGAAGAGTAAATGTTCCGGAGGGTGGTTCCTCTCTTTGGCAGCAGTAAGAAGAATCCGAAGATTTTCTTTGATTGATTTCTGGCCTATGTAGTCGTCCCAGCGGGAAGGGCGTAAAGTCTGGTCGAGGTATATTTCCTCGCCTTTTTCTTCCTCGTTTTCTGTTTTCTCGGGTGTTTTTTTGTTTTTACTCATCCCGTCGTGAAAAATGACATCGCTCTTGTGGAGCTTCGAGTCATTTTCTCGTTATTACTCATTAAATTTGATGTACTCGTTCCCCACACCTTAGTACGCGTGCTCTCCAATGTCATTTTCTACTACGGGACTCATAGCGCTATTATATCCCAGATGACTGGGCGATTTTCTCGAAAGACTATTGACTTTAGACACACTTTGTGCTAGACTTCCCGAAGCAATTTAAGCAGCGAGTATTGTTCAATGCTACTGAAAAAGCTCGCTTTGAACTTGAAAAAAGCTCTCAAAACTTTAACACACATCTATTTCTCAAAAAGTGTTTTCAGAAGATAAATCTCTAAGCAATGATGCGTCTTTGGCGCATAGTAACTAGCATTCGAGGACGTCCTGGTTTCGGCTGTGGCTATCCTTTGGGCCAAGTTTAAACTTTTAGTATCCGTATTGAAAGGTATTGCTTAGAGATTTATCCGCTGAATTTTAAAACTCATGGCTTTGGCGCACTCCTTCGTTGTTTCGCTCATTTACTCCTGCAATGTATGTCGCATACATTTTAGTCATAAATTCGCTTGCGCCTCGGACTGCATCCAAATCTATGAGTTTTAAATTAATTTTTCTTCTCTATAATCCATCTTACTCTCCGCCCTTTTTTTATCAATAGAAAGCTGGGGATAAATATGGCGTAATTCGTGTAGCTTGTAACGCGCAAAGTCCGAAAAGAAAATTCTCCTTTCTTACGTTACAAGTTACATGTTACACGTTACATGTCCTCCTCCAGATCGAGCACTCTTCGAAGTTCTACAAGCGAAGTCATCCCAGATAGAACTTTTAATATTCCATCCTGCTTCATATCAAGAATTCCCTGATGCTCTGCAGCTTTTCTAATTTCTCGCTCGGAGGGATTGCTCAACACCACGTCCTCGATACCCTGGTCTGTGATAATTGCTTCGTAGACGCCGGTTCTTCCTTTGTATCCCGTGTTGTTGCACTTTTCACATCCTACGCTTACCCACATTTTCTCTGCAGGCACGAGGTACGATTTGTCAAAGATGCTTGCGAGAATTTTCTCGATAATGATCTTGTCCTGCCCTTCAAGTGGTGTTTCTTTTTTGCAAAATTCACAGAGTTTTCGGACAAGCCTTTGCGCCATGGCGATGTTGATGGCGGAGGTGAATATTTTCGGATTCACTCCAAGGTCTATGAGGCGGGGGAAAGCACCTCCTGCGTTATTAGTATGGAGCGTTGAAAAGACGAGATGTCCGGTCAAGGCGGAGTTGATGGCGATCTCTGCCGTCTCCGAGTCTCTGATTTCTCCCACCATGATAATGTCCGGGTCTTGTCGCAGAGCGGAGCGAAGTCCCGAGAGGAAGGTGTATCCTTTGTCGTTATCAGTCTGGGTTTGGACAATGCCGGGGAGATGATATTCGATGGGGTCTTCGATGGTGATGATTTTGATGTCGGGAGTATGGATTTTTTTCAAAAAGGCGTAGAGGGTAGTGGTTTTTCCTGAGCCGGTGGGGCCAGTGGTGAGGATTAAACCGTTTGGCCTCGCGATTTCTTTCTCCAGAATCGCCAGAAGCTTGGCGTTGATGCCGAGGTCAGTGAGAGGGACTGAGATGCTGTTTGGATTCAACACTCGAAGCACAATAGACTCGCTGTATGCCCCGGGCAAAGTTGATGTTCTTATTTCAATATCAAGGTCGTTTATCTTTACGGAAAATCTTCCGTCCTGTGCAGTTTCTTTGACGTTCAACTTCAATCCCGAGAGAAGTTTTACCCGAGAGAGGATAAGGAAGTAAGTGTCTCTTTCAAAAGTTAAGATGGTGTTGAGAACTCCGTCAAGCCGAAAACGCAACGTCACGTATCCTTCCTCGGGTTCGATATGAATGTCGGATGCGCCGGTTGTTATTGCACCGGCTAGAATAATCTCCAAAATCCTCGATATCCTGAAACCTTTCGGCTGGGCCAGCAGTTCCTGAATATATTTTTTGATTTCTTCTTTTGTTTTGACCTTTGTCAGAAGCTCGGATATCTCCGCGTTTGAAATTTCAAGCGAGCCGGATTTCGTCTCCTCCGCGAAAGACATATCTTTGTATTTCTCCCAAGCTCCGACGAGGCTTCGCATGGATACTACGACTTTTGTGACATGAAAGCCTTTAGTTTCGAGTTCCGCCACCTGCTTTTCGGTATCGGTGTTGTCGGGCGCCACTACGGCAATTTGAATGTTTTTGTCGACAAGGTTAAACGGAGCGAGTTTGGCGACGCGAGCTTTTTGCTCGCTTACGATACGAAGTGCGTCCATGTTGATGGGCACCATCGAGAGATTCGAATACTCGAGGCCGTGTTGATTTGCCACAAGCTCCGCGAGCTCTTCTTCCTCCCGTTTGTGGAGCTCGTCCACGTCTTTATTCTGTTTGTCTTCGTCAAATTGAATCACCATTTGAATAGAGAAATTGATAGGTTCTAATTAGTATATAGCATTCAGTGGGGTAGGGCTAGTAAGAACTACTTTTTGTAACAGGTAACAGGTAACGCGAAACGTCTAAAAAGCCCTTCTTTTTCAAGCTTTTTTAGTCATTGCGCGTGAGAAACGAGGTACTTGAAAATACTTGACATTTATTTCAATTGTGATATAATTCCGCGAGATAGAGAAGAACCTTGTAATGCCAGTTACCGCTAACTTTCGGGACGAATTTCTTCCTAAACCGCGCCAGAAACTGGCGCGGTCGGGAAATCATTTCGTCTAACGAAATGATTTAGCCTTTTTCTCGAAAGTTAGCGGTAACCATCAACAAAAAACAGAAAAAAATGAAAAAAATCATTCTATGGGGCGGAATCGCACTCGGCGTAGCGATTCTCGCGGGATGCTGGGTCAACAAAAGGGAGAAGCGCTCGGCTTCTTTGTTTGTGACGACGAACGAACTTACGATTGTTCGTGAGAAAATCAGTGCGGATATTCATGCGCTCGAGGAAACGGTAACGAGCGTGCGCACGAACGTCGAGTACTTCAGCTCGTTGGGAGCACGAACCGACGAATTGGAAAAAAACCAGGGGGTCATCCTGTCTGCGCTCTCGAACCAGAGCGCCTTGATTGGCGTGTTGAATTCCAATCAGTTGAGCGTGTGCAACTCGGTCTCCAACCTAACGGTATATACAGCAGGTATTTTCAAAATGGTTGTTGAGGGGGCGTCCACCCAAAAAACGGCGACCACACCGATGGCACCCTGTGCCTCTGTGCTAACGTCCACCAATATGGAGGCTGCTGCACTTCCGGAGTCCAAGAAGACCCAGAAGGTCAAGATTACCGGGACCGGGACTCTGAAAGGGAAGGTCGTTCCTATCATCCTCCAGCAACAAGGGGGTGGGGATCTCAGGCAGGACATTGAGATTGAATTTAGGGGTGACGAAGTCAGGACCAACCTATCGACCCCCGCAGTTGGAGCGACAGGTCCAGCTCGGAGCAATTCAAGGCATGACCCACCTTTTCATCCACCAACTCCAAGTGTGGTAGAAGTGGATTGGCCACCATTTTTGGTCGGCTATAGCTACCCGGTGTTAGTCGGGGTGAGGGTTGGCAACAGTAGCCATCCGTACTTTGCCCGACCACACACCTGCAATTCGCGGTGCAGGCACTATGGCCAATAATTACAAAGTCCCAGAGATTCAATCTCTGGGCTTTTTTCTTTTTTTATTCCACATTCCACATTTCATTTCTCATTCCGATGAAATTGAGGTAGAGTGTTTCAGTGATAAAAAATGTGGGAAGCTTAGAAGAACTTCAAGAGGTCGCACGCTCAATACTTTCAGGAATCAAACCTCGCAAAAGGGGAGCGACTGTTTTTGCTTTGTCTGGAGATTTAGGCTCTGGTAAAACTGCTTTTGTAAAAATCGCAGGAAAATATTTTGGCATCAAAGAGACAATCACGAGTCCGACATTTCTCATTCTTAAAAGCTATAAGCTCGTAGCTAATAGCTTTAAGCTTCTTCACCACATCGATGCTTATAGACTGGAAAAGGGCGAAGAATTAATGAGACTTCGATTTGGGGAACTTTTGAATGATCCAAAAAATATTATTTTCATTGAATGGTCGGAGCATGTCGCGAATGTTGTTCCCAAATATGCGAAACAGATTTCGTTTCTGTTTATTGATGAATTGACTCGACAGATTGAAGTCTGATATATTTATTTTCAGCATGAACAAACCTTATTTTACCGTCGTAAAGGGAGAGGGTTTCCTTATATTCGTGAGGGATTTTTACGGACCAGAATCATCCGAAAAGGTAGAGATGTTTCTTGCTTCTTCCGAGGGTAACCAATACGTTGCAGAGACAGCTAGGGGTGAGATTCTCATTCGCTCTCCATTCGAAGTCTTGTCTCGTTCCCGAGTGACTTTTAAAGCTCTGAAACCTTTGCCGGTAAAGCTCTAGACCTTTTAGGGTGGAGCTTTTTTCTTGCAATAAATGCTAGAATCGGCAGAATGTTATCCTGTCGTTCCCGTGAAAACGGGAATCCAGGATGACTGGATATTTATCAAGTTAATTTATTGGTACAATTGAGATATGGAAAAAGGAAAAAAAACGTCCGCAATTAAAACGAGAAAGCGCCTTATTCTCCTCGATGTGCATGCGATATTGCATCGGGCGTATCATGCCCTGCCTGAATTTTCATCGTCTAAGGGCGAGCCTACCGGAGGGCTTTACGGTCTCTCCACTATGCTTTTAAAAATTGTTGAGGAACTGAAACCCGACTACATTGCTGCCTGCTACGATCTTCCGGAGAAGACATATCGGCATGAAGCATATGAGGGTTACAAAGCAGGGAGAAAAAAAGCCGACGACGCTCTCGTGTCCCAAATCATCCGTTCTCGGGACATTTTCAAAGCATTCGGCATTCCCATGTATGAGAAAGCGGGGTTCGAAGCGGACGATATGCTCGGCACTATCGTCGAAAAAATCACAAATCATAAATCAAAAACCAAAAATAATGACATCGACATTGTAATTGCATCGGGCGACATGGACACGCTTCAGCTTGTTGACGGAAAAAAAGTTCAGGTCTACACGTTGCGCAAGGGCATAAAAGACACAATCCTTTATGACGAGCAGGCTGTTCTTGAACGCTTCGGCTTCGGGCCCAAACTCCTACCCGATTACAAGGGACTTAGGGGCGACCCGTCGGATAACATTATCGGAATTAAGGGCATCGGGGAGAAGACTGCAACACTTTTGATTAAAGAATTCGGGATGATAGAAGAAATGTACAAGGCGCTAAAAAAAGGCGAAGAGCGATTCAAGAAAATCGGCATGACGCCTCGGGTGATTTTACTCTTGAGGGAAGGCGAGGAGGAAGCGAAATTTTCAAAGATGCTCGGAGAAATCAGGAGAGACGCACCGATAGAGTTTTCGTTGCCCGAGAAAAACTGTCGCGATTCTCTGAATATTCCCGAGATTACAAAGCTGTTTTCCGAGCTTGAATTCCGCGCCTTGGGGGGGAGGGTAAGGCAGGCATTCAAGCTTGAAAGCGAATCGTTTTCTCCCGACAGTCAATCCGAAGAAGCTCTCCAGGCGACCTTTCCCGGCATAGAAGAGCAGTCTGTTGACCCGAGAAAAATCAAGGAGACGGCAATCGCTCTTTGGGTACTGGACTCGAACATCACAAACCCAGGCCTCGATGAAATTTTTACCTACTCACGCTCTCGCGATTTCGGGAAGTCTCGCGAAATTATTTTAAGCGAGCTCGAAAAAAAAGGACTCTCGAATGTGTTCAAGGAGATCGAGCTCCCGCTCATTCCGGTTGTGGAAAAAATGGACGAGCGCGGGGTGAAAATCGATAAGGAATATCTGAAAAAACTTTCTGTGACGTATCACAAGGAGCTCGAAAAACTTGAAAGACAAATTTGGAAACTCGCGGGCGAGGAGTTCAACGTGAACTCTCCGAAACAGCTGGGTGTCATTCTGTTTGATAAAATGCAGATTCCAACTAAAGGCTTGAAGAAAACCGAAGGAGGAGCAAAATCGACTCGCGAGTCCGAACTCACGAAATTGAAAGGAGCGCATCCAATCATCGAACCTATTCTCTCTTACCGCGAGCTTCAAAAACTGCTCTCGACCTACATTGACAATATTCCCGCCATGCTTGATTCCAATTCTCGCCTTCACACCACTTTTATTCAGGCAGGGTCAACAACTGGACGGATGGCTTCGGAGAACCCCGGGCTTCAAAATATTCCCATTAAAACCGAACTTGGGAGGGCGATACGGAACGCTTTTGTGGCGGAGAAGGGCTTTTCCATACTGGCGCTTGATTATTCTCAAATCGAGCTTCGCATCGCGGCATTTCTTTCGGGAGATGAGAAGCTCATAGAAATTTTTAAAAAGGGAGAAGATGTGCACACGGCGGTGGCTTCGCACGTGTTTAAAGTTCCGAGGGATTTAGTGGACAAAGAAATGCGCAGGCGCGCCAAAGTTATTAACTTCGGCATCATGTACGGAATGGGAGTGAACGCGCTCCGCCTGAATTTAGGCGAGGGGGTGACGCGGGCGGATGCGCAGAAATTTTATGATGAATATTTTAGCAATTTCAAGACACTCGCGGAATATTTAGACAAAGTAAAGGCATCCGCTCTGCGACTGGGCTACACGGAAACGTTTTTCGGAAGAAGGCGATACTTTTCTGGGCTTCACTCGCCAATTCCCTACATTAAAGCATCCGCGGAAAGAATGGCGGTGAACGCGCCGATTCAGGGGACGGAGGCGGATATTATCAAGCTCGCTATGGTGGCTATTTACGAACAGATAAAAAAAGAGGGGATGGAAAAGGACGTTTTTCCGCTTTTACAAGTGCACGATGAGCTTGTCTTTGAGGTGAAAGAAAATCTGGTTGAGAAAGTCGCTCCGAAGCTGAAGAAAATTATGGAGCTCGTTTTGGATCCCAAGAAAACAAAAGGAGTTGTCTGTGTCGCGGAAGCTTCTGCGGGGAGGAGTTGGGGGGAGCTTGCGAGGGTAGGTTAAAGGTGTGAGGTTTTAGGTGTTAGCAAGTAAGAAGAAATAAGAGAAAAATGGAAAAAGAATATAAAATCAATAGCTGCAAAGACCTCATTGTTTGGCAGAAGAGCTTGAAGTTATCCGTTATTGCGTATCACCTTACTAAAAAGTTTCCTAGAGAAGAGATGTATGGTTTAACCTCGCAAATACGTCGCGCGGCTGTATCTATTCCGTCTAATATTGCTGAAGGAAGAAACAGAAACACTAAAAAAGATTTCATTCAGTTTTTGAAAATATCTTTTGGATCTACTGCGGAGATCGAAACACAGATGGAAATTGCTTCTGAATTGCAATATATAACCTCTAATGAGCTTGCCGATGTTTTGAATACAATAAGTGAAATTACACGAATGCTCCACGCGCTTTGCAGAAAATTATCCTCGTCTTTACTAACACCTAAAACCTAACACCTTACACCTATTTATGCTTTATCTCTTGTATGGCGAAAACAAAGATCAGGCTCGGGAGAAAGCTCGTGGCATGATCGATAATTTGAAGAAAAAGAAGCCAGATGCGGCGTTTTTCCATGTGACTACCGAAAATTGGAATGAAGCTACTCTCGAAGAATACATTGGGGGGCAAGGGCTCTTTTCCAACAAGTATATTGTTTTTGTGGACTCGATTTTTGAAAATAAAGAAATCAAAGAGGTGGCGGTAAAAAAAATAAAGGAGATGGCAGAGTCGCAGAATATTTTTATCGTTCTTGAAGGCGAGCTCGACAAGGCGACGTTTACCAAATTTGAAAAGTGCGCGGAGAAGGTGCAGTCGTTTGGCGTGAAAGGCGAGACGCATGGGGAAGCACAAGCCCGGGAATTCAATATATTTTCACTCGGCGACGCATTGGGGAGGCGAGACAAAAAAAATCTTTGGGTTCTGTATAACAAGGCAAAGAGGGCGGGACTTGAGGACGAGCAGATTCACGGGACGCTTTTTTGGTCAGTGAAGAATATGATTTTGGCCTGCAATCTGGAGAGCGCAAAAGAAGCGGGGTTGAATCCGTACGTATTCGGCAAGGCGCGAAACTTTGCTCACAATTTCAAATACGAAGAGTTGGGGGCTCTTGCTTCAGGTCTCGTTGCTCTCTATCATGATTCAAGACGAGGAATTTCGGACCTCGATGTGGCTCTCGAGCGATTTATTCTTTCCATATGAAAAAAAGCGTTCCCGTAGGAACGCCTTGACTCTACACGTCGAGTGCGATGTCGGAGCGATACATCATTCCTTCAAGCCCGATTGCGCTCACAGCTTTGTAAGCCTTGCGTCGCGCTCCTTCAAATGTGTCTGCCAACGCCGTGATTCCCAAAACCCTTCCTCCTGATGTCACGATGTGGCCCTTTTCCCGACTCGTGCCTGCGTGGAACACTTTCGCATATTTCTCGGCTACATTGAGTCCGTAGACCCGTCTGCCGATTTCCGGTGTCCCCGGATATCCTTTTGAGGCGACAACCACAGAGACCGCCTTTTTCACGCTCCACTCAAGGTTGACTTCGTGAAGCTTCCCTTCCACACAGGCGAGGAGAACTTCGACCAGACTGTTTTTGAGGCGCATGAGGATGACTTGGGCTTCCGGGTCGCCAAAGCGGACGTTGAATTCGAGAACCTTTGGTCCGTCCTTGGTGAGCATGATTCCGATGTAGAGCACGCCTTTAAAAGTAATGCCCTCTTTTCGACATCCTTCTTGCCAAGGAATCACGATCTTGTTTTCAATCACGCGGATGAGTGCAAGTGTGAGAAACGGATGAGGGGAGTACGCTCCCATTCCTCCCGTGTTCAATCCTTGATCTCCGGCAAGTGCTCGTTTGTAATCACGGGCGCCTTCAAGAATTTTGAAGGTGTTGCCGTCGCAGAGAACATGGATGGAGATTTCTTCTCCTTCGAGGAGTTCTTGGATCACAATGTTTTCCCCGGCTGCTCCAAAACGTTTCTCGACAAGGATGGCTCTGATCGCACCCAAAGACTCTGTTTCGTTTTTGCAAACGAGAGCTCCTTTTCCTGCCGCCAGTCCGTCCGCCTTTACGACGCACTTGTTGTCGAGCCACGAGGCAAATCGGGCCGCAACTTTTGCATCATGGAACCATCCGGCATTTGGAGTCGGGATTTTGTGCCGAACCATGAACTTCTGGGCGAGGACCTTTGACCCTTCAAATTGCGCGGCACATTGGTTTGGGCCGAAGATGGGAAGTTTCTTTGATTCAAACAAGTCGGTGATTCCTCCAATGAGAGGGATTTCAGGTCCGACCACTGTGAGATTTATTCCAAATGCTTCTGCGAAAAGTGCGAGTTTCTCCATTTCCAAGGGAGTTATGTTGATGCGTTTCAGAATTTTTCCATTTCGAAGCCGCTCCCGCGCAATGCCGGGGTTTCCTGGTGCGCACCACAGAGAGGTTACTCCCGGGTCTTGTGCCAGTTTCCAAACAAGGGCGTGCTCCCGCCCACCGCTTCCGATGACGAGTACTTTCAGGTTTCTTTTCATATTCAGTGTCAGTTTTGGGTTTTTTGCCGTCGTTACTGTCCGATTCAAAACTAGCACAAAGTATTGAAATTGCAACCCTATGTATAAGGCCACCCATCTTTGCACTCTCCGCCTCTCGTTAGTTGATAACGGTT
>JBDTMN010000023.1 GCA_039934295.1 Candidatus Taylorbacteria bacterium
AGGTTGCATGCTCATAAATCTACTTATTGGCTTTATGCGGGTTGTGGTTGGGACAAACTTTGTTGGAGCAACGTTCAGGTATGGTTTTGGTGCCTTCCATCATGAGCGAGTGACACATCGGGCAAATGCGTCCCGTCGGTTTCGCTTTGATTGCATTCTTGCATTTTGGATAGTTGGAACAACTGTAAAAGAGACCGAACCGTCCGCGCCTCTCCGTCATCATTCCTTCTTTGCAAACAGGACACAACACGCCAGTAGAGTTTCTTTTTTCAAGCTCCGCGTCCTTTTTGATATACTTGCATTTTGGATAATTTGAGCACGCGATGAATCTTCCGAATTTACCGTCTCTTTCAATGAGCTTTCCCCCGCAGAGAGGACAGAGCTCGCCTGTTTCAACTGACCCTTCAAGCTCGACTCCTTCAAAGGTGCGTGCACCAGCGCAGTCCGGAAATCGGGCGCAGCTTAAAAATTTGCCGGCTTTTCCCAGCTTGATTATCATTGGTCCCTTGCAGACGGGACAAGGAAATTCTATAGGCCCCGCCCCCAGATTTGTAATTCGCTCAATTTTGTCCTTTGACTTCACGTCCTTCGAAAAAGGTTTGTAAAAATCGGAAAGCGTTTTCTCATAGCCCCGCTTGCCAGTTGCGATATCGTCGAGTTTGTCCTCCATCTCCGCGGTGAAGGTGTCGCTTATGTATTCGCTGAAATACTTTTCCAAAAATGAGCTCACCACGTCACCTGTATCGGTCGGCTTTAGAGCCTTACCGCCTTGTGGTGGAAATTTCTCCACGTATCCGCGATCGATAATTGTTTTTATGATGGAAGCGTAGGTCGAAGGGCGGCCGATGCCTCTTTTTTCAAGTTCTTTAACCAGTCCAGCTTCGGAATATCTTGGAGGAGGTTCGGTCATTTTTTCTTCCGTCTTCATTTCAGTGAGCTTAAGCGGATCGCCTGTTTTCACTTTCGGCAGTTCGACATCCTCTCCGCGAGCCGCCACATCAACCGCGAGCCAGCCCGGAAAAAGCGTTCGGGAGCCGTTTGCGATAAAATTCGGCACAGCAGGGTCGGTGACGCCAGCAGATATGCGGGTGCGAAGAATTTTTGCATCGGCCATCTGCGACGAAATGGTTCTTTGCCAAATCAGGCGGTAGAGTTTTTTTTGTTCGTCATTTGCTCCCGCGCTTTCATGTGCGAAATTGGTGGGACGAATGGCTTCATGCGCCTCTTGCGCGTTCTTGCTTTTTCTCGCGAATACACGAGGAGAAAGATATTCTTTGCCAAATTTATTTTCAATTGTCGCGTATATTTGAGCAAGCGCAGTTGGAGCGAGGTTCGTGCTGTCTGTTCTCATGTAGGTCACGAGTCCCGCCTCATAGAGCCTCTGGGCCACCTGCATTGTCTTTGACGGGGCAAAACCTAGTCGTGAGCTTGCAGATTGTTGAAGAGTTGAGGTGATAAAGGGCGCGCGGGGAGAACGTTTTGCCTCCGTCTCAACCACGTCTTTAATTGACCAGGGATTGTTCTTACCGATTTCCATAATAGCGTCAACTTCACTCTTTTCGGTCGGCTCTTTTTCGCAGGTAAAAAGGACGGGCTTCTTGTCTGCCGTCTCCGTGTCCGCAGTTATCACCCAAAATGCGTGCGAGATGAAAGCGCGAATTTCACGTTCGCGCTCCATGAGGATGCGGAGAGCGGGGGATTGCACTCTTCCTGCGGAGAGGCCGTATCTGACTTTTTTCCAAATGAGCCCCGACAGGTCATAGCCCACCAATCGGTCGAGAACCCTCCTCGCCTCCTGCGCCCTGCGCAAATTTTCGTCAATGTCCCTTGGGTGTTTTAGCGCTTCCTCGATAGCTTCCTTCGTAATTTCATGATACGTAATCCTTTTGATTTTTTGTTTCGAATTTCGTGCTTCGGATTTCGAATTTCCCAGACTCTCTTTTAGGGTCTGGGCTATGTGCCACGCTATCGCCTCTCCCTCACGGTCGGGGTCGGTAGCAAGAAGAATCTCGCTCGCGTTTCGGGCGAGCGACTTAATTTCGGCGACAACTTTTTCTTTTCCTGGCGATATTTCATACAGGGGAATAAAACCGCCATCTATGTCGATTGCTTTCTTGTTGCTCTTTGGCAGGTCTCGGACGTGGCCGACCGAAGCCTTTACAATATATCCGTCGCCCAAATATTTTGAAATTGTTTTCGCCTTTGCAGGCGACTCCACAATCAATAATTTTTGATTCATGTTTTAAGTATTACACGGATTTAAAATTTTTTGCAACTTTCAACTATTCTAATTCAATGCTACTTTTATTTGCTGGAGCAAATAAAAGTAGAAATGGGTGATGTAAAACGTTTCAGATATACCCCAATAAATATTCGACATTTTGAAGATAAATGGTACTATATGGTTCGGGCTGATGCTTTGCATTGGCGAAACTGCACAAAATATTAAAAAACTATAGCCAAAGTAAGCCATTCCGAGAGGAAATTATGGTACACACGTGGTCACTTAGTCTAAGCGCAGAAGTTCGCAGACTCCTCGAACGTAGTCCGAATTGGAGCAAATCGCCGGGAGTCTTCAAAACGTTGAACTTTGGTCCGTATCTTCTTGTCTCGCACATGTCACCTAGTTCTGCGCGCTTGGCGTTTGAGAAAGAGCTGTGGGAAGAAAAATTGACAAAGTATTTGGACGGTCAGTCGAGCGAGTCGAAGGCACTCCAGGATAAAGTGCATAGGGGAGATCATGCTGTCATCGCCATCGACCTGTATAAGAAGGATACCAAAGCGCCACGAATGAAGCTCACTGTTACAAAAAAGGCTCGAGACAAGAACAAACGTTTCCGGTTCGTACTCCGGGTCGGTTTTTCTTTAGATGGCAAAGTCGAGGATATTTCGAGCCATATGTAGTGACTCTGCACATGTTTTCCAATGAGCGCACTGCCACAAGCAGTCGCTTTTTTTTGTCAGGCGTTTCTTTCGCATTTTCCCCTTTATGCTTTAAGTCGAAAAATGCATTTAGCTTTGCCAAAGAAATTTTTCGACCCAGGAGGCGATTTTACTCAATCGCACAATTTTTACATTACGGTGCAAAAATCACCATAATACTTTATACTTAACTTTATGCATTTAAAATCCCTAGAGCTCTCGGGCTTCAAGTCGTTTGCGAAAAAAACCATCCTTGATTTCAACACATCGATAACCGCTATTGTCGGCCCCAATGGTTCAGGCAAGTCGAATGTCGCGGAAGCTTTTAGTTTCGTTCTCGGCGAGCAGTCGCTGAAGTCACTTCGGGGAAAAAAGGGCGAAGACATGATATTTAACGGCGGGAGCAAGTCGGGCAAGATGAACCGTGCGTCCGTAAAGCTCATTTTCGACAACACAAAGAGGATGCTTAATGTGGATTTTCCGGAAGTTTCTCTGGAGCGCGTCGTGCACAGGGACGGAATTAATGAATACTCCATAAACGGCACGCAGGTCAGACTTCGGGACATAGTTGAACTTTTGGCCGGCGCTCACATCGGCTCGACCGGACACCATATTATTTCTCAGGGAGAGGCGGACAAGATTTTAAATTCCAATATGAGAGAACGGCGGGACATGCTCGAAGATGCGCTCGGGCTTAAAATTTACCAGTACAAGAAAGCCGAGTCATTTAAAAAACTCGAGAAAACCAAGGAGAATGTGAAGTCAGTCGAAAGCCTGCGTCGAGAACTCGCGCCACATCTGAATTTTCTGAAAAAGCAGGTTGAAAAAGTGGAGAAGGCGAGGGAAATGAAAGAGGAGCTCCAAACTCTTGCTCGCGAATATTTCAAAAGAGAAGATATTTACATCAAAGGAACGCGAAAGGATATCGAAATCGCAAGGAGAGAGCCTGTACGGGAACTTTCAAAGCTTGATGCGGAGCTCGCGAGCGCAAAAGAGACTTTTTCCCGTTCAAAGAATGAGTCAAGCCGGAGCAGGGAACTTCTAGAGATTGAGGAAAAATTATCAGGTTTGAGGCGCGTTCGCGATGACCGCGGGCGAGTGTTGGGTCGCATTGAAGGCGAAATCCTCGGCCTCAAGAAAAATATAGAGAGATTAAAGCTCGCCCTTTCGCAGGACGAGAATAAAACCGTGTACCTAAAAGATGTCCTTGAAATGGAGAAATCAATGGGAGTTCTCGCGAGCGAGGCGGAGGCGGAAAGTGAAATGGGCGCTTTGAAAACCATTCTTCACAAACTCATGACGCTTGTTCGCGATTTTATTCAAAAAAACAGGGGCAGATCGGACACGAAGGAAATTAAAGAGGCGGAGAATGAAATTGCAGTGCTCGAAATTGACAAGAGTAAAGTCGACGAAGAGATTGAGGCCGGTAAAGGAAATGAATCGCTCCTCCAAGATGCCTATCTTCATTTGAAAACAGAAATCGAGAATGAAAAAAGGGGCGGTTTTGAAGCCGAAAAGGAGATTCTAAAGATAATGGGAAGACAGCAGGAGCTAAACTCCAAGCTCATGCAACTTAAGGATGCTGAGGAGAGACTCAATATGGAGGAATCAAATTTTAAAGTGGAGCTTTCGGAGGTCGGGATTTTGGCTGGGAGGGAAGCGGTGGACTACCGAGATTTTATCGTGAAAGATTCAGGCGGAGCGGGGGTTTCAGAAGAAAATATGAGAATCGAGAATCGCCAAGGGCAGTTGGATAGAAAAAAAGTGGTGGAGCGCATTAAAATTCGCCTCGAAGAATTTGGCGGGAACAATGATGAAGTGCTCAAAGAGTATGGGGAAACGGAAGAGCGTGACAAATTTCTTGAACGGGAGCTCATTGATTTGGAAAAAAGCGCAGACTCTCTCCGCACGCTCATAGATGAACTCGAGTTAAAACTCGATGTCGAATTCAAAGAGGGTGTCCTGAAGGTGAATGAGAAATTTCAGGAATTCTTTGCGCTTATGTTTGGAGGGGGTAGTGCAACACTGCGCGTTGTCAAAGAAGAGCGCAGGAAGAGAAAAAGTGCGCTCGATGAACTCGAAGGAATGGAAGAAACTATTGAGGACGAGGAGGAAGAAGAGATGAAAGAGGGAATTGATATTGAAGTCAATCTTCCCGGAAAGCGTATCAAGGGTCTCCAGATGCTCTCGGGAGGGGAGAGAGCGCTCACATCTATTGCCCTTCTCTTTTCCATGAGCCAGGTCAATCCTCCGCCATTTATTATTCTTGACGAGACGGACGCGGCACTCGACGAAGCAAACTCCCGAAAGTACGGGGACATGGTTGAGAATCTTTCCAAGTATTCACAGCTTATTTTAATCACCCATAACCGCGAAACAATGTCTAGAGCCGGCATTCTTTACGGAGTGACAATGGGCTCCGACAGCGTTTCAAAGCTTCTCTCCATTGCTTTTGACGAGGCGGTGAAGGTGGCGAAATAAAATTGAGAATACGAATTTTTTAAAGGATTTCGTTTGAGAAAATACAAAAAAGGCTTATAAAAGCATTCACTATAACGAGACAGTCAAAATAAAATAGCGCTCGTCCTATCCCCGTAGCAGAGCTAGCGGGTATTCGGCGAGCGCATTTTATTTTGAGAACCCCTCGGTTCTCAACGCTCGCAGACTCGCTACTTTCCGCCACGGGGAAACTCCCGTTTCCCCGACCCCCTTCCCCAAACTCCGCATTTATCCCCACAGCAGAGCTGTGGGGAATTCTGCTGATTTATTAAACATTATTTTCTCTGACGCTACACGTTACTCGCTACACCAATTTGTAATCCAGCGTCTTCCTTTCGAGGTCAGCTTTGACGACAGTGAATTTCACTTTGTCTCCGAGCGTAAATCTCATTTTTTTCTTTTCCCCGACGATAGCATAATTTTTTTCATCAAAATTATAAAAGTCGTCTCCGAGGTCGCGGATCTTGACCATGCCTTCGCATTTCGTCTCTTCGTCCTCGACATAAATACCCCATTCGGTCACGCCCGAAATAGTTCCGGCAAAGGATTCTCCGACGTGCTCTTTCATATACTCAACTTGCTTATATTTGATTGAAGCTCGCTCGGCTTCCGCCGCCATGATTTCCCTCTTGCTTGAATTGCCCGCCATTTTTTCGTAGAAAGCCATTTCGTGGTCGCCGATTTTTTTTCCCTCAAGATATGCATGCAAGACGCGGTGCACTAAAAGGTCCGGGTATCGGCGGATGGGGGAAGTAAAGTGAGCGTAGTGCTTGAAGGCGAGCCCGAAGTGTCCGATGTTTCTCGTTGAATAGATTGCCTTTGCCATACTGCGGATGGCGGCGGTCTTCACAAGAGATTCGTGAGATTTTCCCTGCACGTCCGCGAGAAGTTTTTTGAGAGATTTGGAAGTTATTTTTCCATCGTGACTTTCGAGGTCATATCCTAAAGCTTTAATAAAAAGGGAAAGGTCAGCCAGTTTTTCCTGGTCGGGAAAATCGTGAATGCGATAAATAAAAGCTCCTTCCTTATGTTTTTTGGACGAGTTCTCGCGGAAAATAAATTCAGCCACTTTGCGGTTAGCGAGAAGCATGAAGTCCTCGACAAGCTTGTGAGTCTCGAGTCTTTCCTTCCGGTACACGCCCAAGGGCTTACCTTTGGGGTCGAGGTCAAAACGCACTTCGTCCTTTTCAAAATCAATGGCTCCAGCCGAATACTTTTCTTTTGCGAGAATTTTAGCAATACTGTTTAAGGTGTTGAGTTCGTAAAAATATTCGCCCGATTTTTGGTCGAGCACCTCCTGCGCTCCCTCATAGCTAAATCGCTTGTCGGACTTTATGATTGACTTCCCGAACCATTCTTTGGCAATTTTTCCGCCACTCGTCATTTCGAAGACCGCGGAGAAGGTCAACTTGTCTTCATTCGGGTTCAAACTGCAAATATCGTTTGAAAGAATCTCGGGAAGCATTGGAATCGTGCGGTCCACGAGGTAGACGGAGAAGGCGCGCTTGGCCGCCTCGCGGTCAAGCGCGGAGCCCTCTCTCACATAGTGAGATACATCCGCAATGTGCACTCCGATTTCAAATAATCCGTCCTTAATTTTCTTGAATGAAATCGCGTCGTCAAAGTCCTTGGCATTTTCGGGGTCAATGGTGAAAGTAAGCGTGTCTCTAAAATCTCTTCGCTTTCGAATTTCGGCTTCAGGAATCGGTTTCTCCTTTTTTTCAATTTCATCCGCTTCTTTCTCCACCGCTTCGGGAAAAGTCGTGTCAAAACCTTTTTCAAATATAATAGACTCCATCTCGACATTGTGCTCTCCGCGCATTCCGAGAATCTTGATAATTTCCCCTTCGGGGCTTTTGTCTTCCTGCCACTTTGTGATTTTTACCAGAGCCTTGGTGTGAGGCTCGAAGTTCTTGCCTCCGTGCGTGATGATAACATCCTGATACATCCGATGATCGTCGGGAATGAGAAACAATTTCCCTTTTTCTTTTTCAAGCGTGCCGACGAGCTGTTTTTTGGCTCTCGACAGAATTTTTACAACTTCACCCTGCGGTCTGAGGTCCTTCATTGAGCGAGCACCCGACTTTGTCGGGTGCTCTAACCTTTTGTCATCATTTTTAGTCAGTCTTATTTCGACTTCATCATTGTGGTAGGCTCCGTGCAGTCTCGATTGCTGGATTTCAATATCGACTTTAGAATCAGGAATTTCAACATAGCCTACGCCCTTGCCGGAGACGGAAATAGAGCCGAGATATGACTTCGATTCTTGCCTATGAGGAGTTCCATTCGACTGTTTTGTCTTGGAGTGACTCTTCCGATTTTTGTTTTTCATATGGGGTAATATAGCAGAATTCCACAAGCGATGCGAATCTGTGTATAAGGCCACCCATCTTTGCACTCTCCGCCTCTCGTTAGTTGATAACGGTT
>JBDTMN010000024.1 GCA_039934295.1 Candidatus Taylorbacteria bacterium
CGTGGTCTTTATTTTCTTTTTGACGCTTGTTTCTTACTTTGCATTCCGAATCCGACATAGTTCAAAGCGCTGGCACGTGAAATCAAAAGAAGGATTGTTCACAATGATCGGGTCAGTCCTAGCATTGCCGATTGTAAACGCGGGCAGATGGCTCTCCCAGAAGTTTTCTTCAATCAACGTGCTCGTCCTCATTTTGGATTTCATCATCGAGACACCTTTCAAATTCCTCTTAAATTTTTCAAATCAATTTATTCTCTTTCTCAAAGAAAAGACGGAAGAGTTGCGGTAACAGCGCCATTGTTCTTACACATATAAGAATCAGATAATCCACCATTCGCGCGAATGGTGGAATAAGGTGCCCGCTTGAGAACGATTGAATGAAACTCTAAATATGGTAGACTCGTATTCGTATGCGTCGGTACTCAAGTGGTCAACGAGAGCAGACTGTAAATCTGCTGACTTCGGTCTTCGTTGGTTCGAATCCAACCCGGCGCACATTCAAAAAAATTAGCTCTGCTTTTTTGAATGTGCGCCGGAGCAAACAAACCACTTTGTTTGCGTGGGGGATTCGAAAAGCTTCTCCCATATCCCCCACCACTTTGCAACTAAGTGGTGGGGGATGGGAAAGCTGTACTGATCCTGTAAGGATCGAATCCAACCCGGCGCACAAATATCACTCATTAAAATCTGAATTTGACAAGCCAACCCTTTTAGTATATACTACGAAGCATTATTCTCATGAGTTTGTGATCTTTGGCAGAAAGAGGCTCAATAAAAAAATGTATAGAAAAAACATTCAAAGTAACAGTCCAAGTTTTAATAGAAAGCCATCTTTTGGAAGGGGTCGTCCTTCGCATGGCGGACCGCGAAGGTTTGGAGGCGGAAAAACACAAAGAATTGATGTGTCCAAATTTGTGAGCAAAGCAGTCATTACCGAAAACGTTCCGCATTTCGTGCCTGAACATGCTTTTAAGGATTTTAAGATTGATGAACGATTGAAGGGGAACATCACTTCCAAAGGGTATATCACTCCCACCCCAATTCAGGACAGGATTATTCCTCATGTTCTTCGAGGTGAAGATGTTGTTGGTATTGCAAACACTGGCACGGGAAAAACCGGAGCGTTTCTCATTCCTCTCATCAACAAAGTCCTGCATAATCCGAAGGAAAATATCTTGATTGTCGTACCGACGAGAGAGCTTGCGCTTCAGATTCAGGACGAGCTCGTGACTTTTGCAAAAAATTTGAAAATATTTTCAGTCTGTTGCGTGGGAGGCGCGCCTATCGGGAGACAGATTTCGGGTCTGCGTTATCACAATAATTTTATTATCGGAACACCGGGACGGCTCAAAGATTTGATTGAAAGAAAATTTATTAACCCTGCAGGATTTAATACGATTGTTCTCGACGAGGCAGACCGAATGCTTGATATGGGGTTCGTCCACGACATGCGACATTTGATGGCTCAAATGCCGAAAGTTCGCCACACGCTTTTCTTCTCCGCGACCGTTTCAAGCGAAATTTCCGGGCTTATTCGGGAATTCTTGAAAGAGCCGGCAACTATTTCGGTAAAAACAGGAGACACGGCAAAAAACGTTGACCAGGATGTCGTTAAACTGAAGCACGGAGACCAGAAGATAGAGGTGCTCCATAACCTTTTGACCCAGAGCAAATTCAATAAGGTACTTATTTTCGGACGCACCAAACACGGCGTTGAGAAGCTCTCAAAAGTTCTCGCCGAGAGGGGTTTCAAGGTTGAATCCATCCACGGAAACAAAAATCAATCGAGAAGGCAGAGGGCGCTCAATCTGTTTAAAGACAATCATATTCAGATACTTGTCGCGACTGATGTTGCGGCTCGAGGGCTCGACATCGCCGATGTTTCGCATGTCATCAACTACGATATTCCGGCTACCTACGACGACTATGTTCATCGCATCGGAAGAACAGGAAGAGGCGGGAAGAAAGGGCAGGCGCTGACTTTTATCGAAAGCTAAACATACCAATATACCAATATATCAATGAAGAAATATACCAATAAAAACTAATAATCGAATCCTTCTTTATTGGAAGCGGACAGAATACCCCGCGTCCCTCCTGCGGCGGGGATGAATGGCCGCAGTTGAATGAGAGCGAGCGGAGCTCGCTCTTCTCCAACAAAGTTTGCCCCGATGCCTCGCCTAATATCCCGCCGAGGTTTTGCGAGGGGACGGCTTGCCGCGGGGATAGGACGAGGCCAAACTTTATTATTCGTAGCCATTAGTATATTAGGGATTTATTCGTATATTGGTATATATATTTATGAAAACCTCAATTGAGCAAAAAATAGTTCAGAAAAGGGGAGTCTGGGTAGAAAAGCCCCGACGTATGGCGATTTTGATATGCCTGTGCGGGAACAAATATCTTAAGACTCGGGAAGAACAAAAAGTGTGCATAAGATGCATCAACAAGAGATAGGAGGAAGCTGTAAGCTACTAGATTTTAGCTTAAAGGCTGGAGAATTAATTCAAGCTAATAGCTGACAGCTAATAGCTTCTTGGGCTATACTAGTCGGATGACTCAAGAAGAAGCGCTCGATATTTTGAAGCTCGGACACAATGTATATCTCACTGGGCAAGCCGGAAGTGGAAAAACACATCTTCTTAATCAATACATTGACTTTCTCAAAAGCCACGACGTTGCTGTTGCAGTAACCGCTTCGACTGGCATTGCCGCTACACACATGAATGGGGTGACGATTCACTCCTGGAGTGGACTCGGGATAAAAAACTCGTTGAACGAATATGACCTCGACACTCTGGAATCGAGGAAATATTTGTGGGATAGGATGCAGGCAACTCGAGTGCTTGTGATAGATGAAGTATCAATGCTTCATCATTTTCGTCTGGACCTGGTGGAGCGAATTGTCCGCTCCTTCAAAAGAAACGACGAGCCATTTGGGGGCCTGCAGGTAGTTCTTTGCGGGGACTTTTTCCAGTTGCCCCCTGTGCGGGGGCAGGGCGAGCCCCCCGTGCATTTTATATACGAATCGGAGGCGTGGAAAAACATGAAGCCTGTCGTCTGCTATCTTCATGAACAGCATCGGCAAAGAGACGAGATTGCGCTCCGTGTTTTAAATGCCGTCCGGACAAACACTGTGAGTGAAAAAATGAGAACCTATCTCGAGACGTCAAAAGTCAAACCGGCAAATTTTAAAATAGAACCGACTCGGCTTTACACGCACAACGTAGACGTGGACAGGGTCAATGCAATGGAACTTGAAAAGATTGAGGGCGAGTCCAAAACATACGACATGACATCTCGGGGCAAATCGCATATTGTCGAGGTGTTGAAAAAAAGCTGTCTTGCTCCGGAGATGCTTTCACTCAAAAAAGGTGCGAGAGTGATGTTTGTAAGAAATAATTATGATGCCGGTTACGTCAACGGCACTTTGGGGGTCGTGATCGGATTTGATGAGACAGGACCGATTGTTGAGACGTATAAGGGAGCGAAAATTATTGCTCTTCCTGAAACGTGGGCGATTGAAGAAGAAGGGAAGACGAAAGCTGAAATCACTCAAGTTCCGCTTCGCCTTGCCTGGGCAATTACTGTTCACAAAAGCCAGGGGATGAGCTTGGATGCAGTTGAGGTGGACCTTTCAAAATCGTTTGAAAAAGGAATGGGATACGTGGCGCTTTCACGGGTGCGCTCATTTTTGGGGTTGAGGCTTCTTGGGCTGAACGATATTTCTCTCGAGGTCAATCCCGACGTGCTCCGCTTCGACAAGACGCTTTTGGAGCACTCGGAAGAGGCGAGACGGAATTTGGATAGTCTTGAGGTTGTCGAAAAAGAAGAGATGCAAAAGCGGTATCTTTCCCGCATCGCGCCTCCTCCCGGGGAAAAGAAAAAGAAAAAAATCTCAACTTACGATGAGACGCTCGCGCTTGTCTTGGCAGGCCTCTCGCTCAAAGAAATGGCGAAGAAGCGTGAGGTCGGTGTCGGCACGATTATCGCGCATCTTGAAAAATTAGTTGAAGAAGAGAAGCTCGACCCTCACGCGCAACTTTCCCACCTGAAGCCCGAGCGATTTAATAAAATCAAAGATGCTTTTCACGCTCTCATGGATAAAAACTCCGACATGCGCCTTTCCCCCGTCCGCGACAAACTTGGTCCAACCTATAATTTCGAAGAGCTCCGTTTAGCGAGACTGTTTTTGGGTATATAAGTTAAATTGGTGATATTAATATAAATAAAAAGGTGTCCTTTCTATCTCTTTCTATACGGTAACCTTTATGGCATATCCGTATCAATTAGGGCGGCCTTTTGAATGACCTATAACGCCTTATCTGTAGTCGCGAATTAGAAACGCATTATTATACTTCATACCATTGGACCAGAAAAATCAACTCTCGATCCCGAGTCGAAAGGAATTAGAGAACGGCTTGAAGTGCAAAAGAAAAAGTGCTCCCTTTATCGAGACCAGGAGATTCTGTCCAAATTTTTCCTTTATGACGGTTCACGATTTCTTTTGCAATAAAGAGTCCAACGCCCATGCCTTCGGTGTTAGCCGAACGAGCCCGCGAAGCGCGATAAAATTTGGAAAAGATAAACGGCAATTCATTCTTGGGAATGCCGATGCCCATATCTTTCACGGAACAGACAATCATTTTGTTCTGTCTCGACACAGAGACAGTTATCTCAGTATCGGTATGAGAATATTGAATGGCATTCTCGATAAATGTTTGAGCAACAAATCTAATGCGAGTCGCGTCAATCAAAACATTGGCACCGGTTGTGAGGTTCATCTGCACTTTCAATCGCTTCAAAGCAATTTGGCTTGAAACCGATTCAATCGCCTCTTTAACAATGAGAGATACGTCCCTTTTTTCCAATCGATAGGTATATGCCTGATCTTCAACATCGGAAACATTGACTAAGAGATTCGTCAATTCGGTGAGTTTAGCATTAGCGCTTTCTATCGTCTCTATCTGTTGTCTCCCTTCGGGAGTTAACGTCTGCTTCGCCAGATTTTCCGCTGACCATTTGATATGAGTGAGCGGAGTGCGAAATTTATGCGTGACAGTGCTTACGAACTCATATTTGAGAATGTCGTCTTCTTTCACTTTTTTCCACACCAGAATGGTTGTCAGAACAACAAATATGGCAGACACGAGCGGTATCGTCAAAGAGGGAAACGCGGGATAATACGTTTTGACAGCTTCATTCAAATAAAAGAGAAACGTTATGATACTTCCAACGATGGCCACAGCTACACTGTAGAAAAACGCGTTCTTTGCGATAACACGGACATCTAAGAGTTCATATTTAACCGACCCATACAAAAAAGGTACAGCGAACACTACTCCGAAAAGCATTCCCCACAGCGGATCCACATTGATATCGTAGACTAGAAAATTCGGTATAAATCCAGTTGCATAACCGCCAAAAAAAGCTATGGTCATATAGGCAATCTGTTTTTTTGCGAGTTCCGACTTCTCCGTTACATATGAGGAAATTAATTCAAACAGAGCGCATGGCATGCAAATTCCATAGAGAAATGCGATTCTTACCCAATTGAGAACCCCGGGCTCGTAATAGTTTGGAAAATACATTTTAGGTATAGAAGGCAGTAAAAATAAATCTGGCAGAATGATGAAAAATAGAGAGGCTACCACAGCAGAAGCATACAGGAGTATGAGAATTCCGCGCCTTTCTTTGTCCTTTCCGAGTATGGCGAGAATTGAATGAAAAGTGAATACCCCCAAGAAAAAAATGATAAGATTGAACATGAATACGCGTTCGGAAAGGAGAGGGTCAGTAAGATTAACACCTATGACATGAGAAGTGATAAAGATAGCCGCGCATAATATAGCTGCCGACAACGTCCTACTCGCGACCGTTCGAGAATTCTTAACCAGCAAGAAAAAAAATAACCCCGTTGTCGCGACAATGGATGCCATCGATACAACATTGTGAATGAGAAGGTGAAAATCCATTTGCAAATAGTATACCACGGAGGGACACAACCAAGATGACTGGCAAGTTTTAAAATACTGAAAGTGAAATCGATATTTTCCCCTGAAAGAGCCACGAACACAAGGCGCTCGCAAAACTCTTCATATAAAAAAGCTACACTATTTAGATAGCGTAGCCGTGCTAAGATTTTACTCGCTTAGTTTTTCTGATTCGCGGATGAAACGAAGTAGGATGGAACTTTTTCTCACCAAATCCCGGTCCACCACTCTTTTAGCGACTGAATGATCAGCGATGTAACACTCCTTACCCCACCATTTATATTTACCGTTGGCAGGAATGAGAACAGGGTTAGTGACGATGATGCCCACGGGGTAAGGATCGATGATCGCCTTATCCGGCGTCAACAGCCAGGAATGGTCGCAACATCTTACATCAAATTCTCTGCCATTATCGACTGCACGAGTCTCCAAACCAAGAAAACTTCCATCCACTACTTTAAGTTCCGGAATATGCAGGCCTAGAGCTCTGCATATCGAATGGCACTCCACAACACAACGGTGTTTATCGGGGAAAGAACGGATATAGTTGGTTGCGCGAAATATTGTATCCATCACCTTCAGCCAGAGGTTCTTATCATTTTGCGTGACTGCCTTCATCAAGACACTGTTAAAGATCATTTTTTTCCTTTCGATTGACGTTGAATAAAGTATCGTTCAATGCAATGCTTGTCAAGGTGGTGAATGGAATGAAGACTAACACCTCATAAGGGTAACTGTAGAAAGACTGCATAAGGCCAGATACATATTGCACTCTTTGGTCTCTCCAAAGCAGTGAGA
>JBDTMN010000025.1 GCA_039934295.1 Candidatus Taylorbacteria bacterium
CGCGTAAATAGTTGTCCTCAACACTTTCCCAATTAAGGTTTGCAAAATAATCCTCGACATAAGTTTTTTTTCCGGAAGGCTGGTAGTCGGCGACAAACGAATGCTCCCACATGTCGAGACCGAGAACGAGAGCGCAATCTTGAAGCTGTCCCATGTGCTGTTCATCAATCCATGCGTTCAAGAGTCTTCCCCCCTTTCGGTCGTAATAAAGCATTGCCCAGCCGATGCCTCTCGTAAGCGCGATAGCTTTGAATTCCGTAAGCCATGCGTCAAATGTTCCCCATGTTTCCTCAATCATTTTCGTGAGTGCGCTTTTTTCGGCGAGCGGTTTTGCCCCTCCTTCCAAAGCTCCGAAGTAGATTTCATGGTTGCGCATGCCGTTGTATTCAAAGCCGAAACGTCGATTGACCTCGCCCAAGGCGTATGCGTTTTTTTCCGCATCCTGCTTCAATTCTCCAATTTTTTCCAAAATGAGATTTGTGTGTTTTACATAACCCGAGTACAGTTTCAAGTGTTCCTCAATTGTTTTTTTTGAGATTCCCTTTAATTCGGGAATGGTAAATTTTTGCTCTTCGTATTTCATAGGTGCTTAATTACATAATAATAGCGACATTATATACTATTAGCATGAATCTGAAAGATAAGATTCGATTGGGGCTTGCAGTTTTCTTAATCGGGGTAAATGCGCTGGTTTGGCAAGCTGTTTATGCCCGAGAAGGAAACCGCACCCTCACCGTCGCCTTTTTGAGTATCGGCCAGGGTGACGGCATTTTTATCGAAGCTCCGAACGGCAACCAGATGATGATTGACGGAGGACCGGGGAAAATTGTGCTAAGCGAGCTCGGCTCTGTCATGCCCTTTTTTGACCATTCCATCGATCTTCTTTTAGTCACCAATCCGGACAAGGACCATTTTGGAGGATTTATTGACGTCCTCAATCGATACAAAGTTACGACCGTCATTGAACCCGGCACACATTCAGACACAGGGACATACAAGGAATTTGAAAAGGATATTCAAAAGGAAAATGCAGAGAGAGTTATTGCGAAGAGAGGCATGGATGTTGAACTTGGTGGCGGCGTTGTGTTCCATATTTTCTTTCCTGACCGAGATGTGTTGGGACTTGCGAGCAATGAAGGCTCAATAGTGGGAAAACTTACCTATGGGAAAAGGTCGATTCTTTTCATGGGGGACTCTGTTCAAAATGTTGAAAAATATATTGTTCAAATAGACGGCACGGCACTCGATAGCGACATACTCAAAGTCGGACACCATGGTTCAAGAACTTCAACATCCCTCGAATTACTTCAGGCGTCTACTCCGGATATTGCTGTCATTTCTTCCGGAAAAAACAACACCTACGGTCATCCCCACAAAGAGACTTTGGATAATTTGGCGAAAAATAAAATAAAAATGTTGAACACAGCAGACGAGGGAAGACTAATTTTCACTACCGACGGGATAGGGGAGTGGGTAAAGAACTAACCCCGACGGGAGGTCGGGGTTAGTTCTTTTTTCTCTTCAGGCTAACACCTAACAGCTAGTAGCTAAAAGCTAAATTATTCCCGCCTTCTTCAAAGTCGCGTACGCGCCATTTTTATTTATCGTCTTGATTGCGCGAGTGGAAAGAGTCAAGGTAATGGATTTCTTCAGTTCAGGAATGTAAATCTTCTTCTTTTGCAGATTGGGATATTTGCGAATCATGCCGGTAGGGTTAAACTGCGTCGCACGAGTGCGGTTTGAATACCCCCCTCCGATTCTCGATGTTTTTTTTGTTACTGGGCAGATTTTTGACATTTGATTCGAAATTAGTGTTTGGACATGATATCATGAGAATGCAAATAAGCAACCCGAGCCAACGTGTAACGCAAAACGTGTAACGTGTCCTAAACCCGTTCGGGTCGGACTAGGGTAGCGTCTGAAAAGAGAATTTCTCCTTCTTACGTTACATGTTACATGGGCGAAAATTTTACAATAGTTTCACTATTGAAAATCTTTCGACCTGATTTTTCTGGCGGAAAAATCAGCTACACGTTACACTATCTTCATTATGGACTCCAACATCATCTTCACCATTTTAATCCTCATCTTTTCCGTCGTCATCCACGAAGTTTCTCACGGATATGCCGCGCTTTTTCTGGGCGACCCGACCGCAAAATTTGAAGGACGGCTCACGTTGAATCCCCTGAAGCATCTTGATCCTGTCGGCTCTGTTATCCTCCCAATTTTTTTAGCCCTCATTCCACCCCATTTCGTTTTTGGATGGGCAAAACCGGTTCCGTACAATCCGTACAATCTTAGAAATCAAAGATGGGGAAGCGCAATTGTAGCCTTTGCGGGACCTCTGTCCAACCTTGTGATTGCCGTGCTTTTCTCACTTCTCATTCGCTTTCATGAAAATATTACTTTTGTTCCCGATACTTTTTTTACGCTTGCTGGCGGTGTTGTCCTCATTAATCTGATTTTAGCTATTTTCAATTTGGTGCCCATACCTCCTTTGGACGGCTCGAAAATCCTCTTTGCGTTTCTTCCCGCCAGTCTCGATTCAGTACGCCTCGCGCTGGAGAAATACGGCATGATTCTGGTGTTATTTTTTATTCTTTTCCTCTGGCAGTTTTTAAACCCGATTATTTTTTCTGTCTTCTATTTTCTCATCGAATAGAAAAGCTGTAAGCTATTAGCTATTAGGTTTTAGCTTTAAGTCACAAGATTAATTCCTAACAGCTAGTAGCTAACAGCTAAAAGCTACCCCTCGTGCATAAGGCCAGATACATATTGCACTCTTTGGTCTCTCCAAAGCAGTGAGAAT